>JAYWAX010000001.1:0-7606 GCA_043782125.1 Acetobacteraceae bacterium
CATTTCTTTCCGGCGCGGGTTCAAATCCACACCGACAATCATTTCGGCGCCAACCATCCGCAAGCCCTGGATGACGTTCAGGCCGATGCCGCCAAGACCGAAGACGACGCAGCGCGCGCCCGCCTCGACTTTCGCGGTGTTCATAACGGCACCGATTCCCGTTGTGACACCGCAACCGATATAGCAAACCTTATCGAACGGCGCGTCCTCGCGGATTTTCGCCAGCGCGATTTCCGGCAGCACGGTGAAATTGGAGAATGTGGACGTGCCCATGTAATGATACACGGTTTCCTTGCCGCTGCTGAACCGGCTGGTGCCATCGGGCATCACACCGCGCCCCTGCGTGGCGCGGATCGCGACACACAAATTGGTCTTGCGAGACAGACAATATTCGCACTGGCGGCATTCCGGTGTGTAGAGCGGAATGACATGGTCGCCCTTTTTCAACGTGGACACGTTCTTACCGATATCGACCACGATGCCCGCGCCCTCGTGACCCAGAATCGACGGAAACAGGCCCTCGGAATCGGCGCCTGACAAAGTGTATTCGTCGGTGTGGCAAATGCCGGTGGCCTTGATTTCCACCAGCACCTCGCCTTCGCGCGGGCCGTCGAGTTCGACGGTCTCCAAACTCAGGGGTTCGCCGGCCTTCCGTGCCACCGCCGCGCGCGTTTTCATCGAAGCTCTCCTGGAACGATTGACGTTGCGCGATGGTGGAAGAAGGCCGGGCCGGGATCAAGCGGCGAGGTGGCCTCCCGCGCCGGACACGGTATTGTCTCCGCGCGACGGGAGTGCGGGAATGAGCGAAAACATCGACGTTGTCGTGGTTGGCGCCGGAGTCGCGGGTCTTGGCGCGGCGGCCGCGCTGCGGGCGGACGGACGGCGCTGCCTGATCCTGGAAGCCTCGGACCGTGTGGGCGGGCGTGCCTGGACCACGAACCCTGCCTCGCTTGGCGGGGTCTGGTTCGACATGGGCGCGATCTGGTTGCACGACGCCGAAAACAACCCACTTACGCTGATCGCCCGCGACGCCGGAGACCGATTGCTTCGCGCCGACGAAACCCGGACCGAGCGCACATATATCGGGGATCGGCTCGTCACCGCGGCGGAAGCCCGCGATTACGACGGCGCCTTCGCGCGTTATATCGCCGCCGCCGACGCATTGCTGCAAGACGGCGGCGACCTCCCCCTCGCCGCCATCGCCGCCGCCCTCCCCCTCGATCCCTGGGCCGCCACCGTCGAGGCATGGGAAGGGCCCGTGATTTGCACCGTGGACGCCGCCAAATTCAGCGCGCGGGACTGGCGGCGGAACGCGCTGGGTGGGTCGAACCTGGTGCCGGACGGGGGCATCGGCGCCTTCGTGGCGCGGCGGCTGACCGCGGACCTCGACATACGGCTGAACACGCCGGTCACACGGATCGCATGGGGCAAGCGGGTCGAGGTCGAAACCGCGGCGGGAACCGTGACCGCGAACGCCTGCATTGTGACGGTATCCACGGGAGTCCTGGCCTCTGGCGCCCTGGTGTTCGATCCGCCGCTGCCGCCGAGTACGCGCGACAGCATCGCGGCGCTGCCGATGGGACTCGCCATGAAGGTCGCGTTGCGCGCCAACGGGCCGGACCGGCTCGACCTGCCCGGACATTGCTCGATCGACCGCCAGGTGGCGCGCAGCGGCGACACGCTGATGCCCTTCCAATGCTGGCCCCTCGGCCGCGATTACGTACAGGGCTGGATCGGCGGCGGCATCGCCTGGGACCTGGCGAAGGCGGGCGAGGCCGCGGCGATCGACCACGCGCTGAGCCAGATGCGGGGCATATTCGGGTCCCGCGTGGACCGGCTGTTCGCCGGTGGCGGCGCGCTGGTCACGCGTTGGGACGCCGATCCCTGGGTGCGCGGGGCCTATTCTTACGCGGTGCCCGGTCAGGCGTTCGCGCGCGACACGCTGGCGGCTCCCTTGGCAGATGGGCATTTGATCTTCGCGGGGGAGGCGTGCTCGGTCCCCTACGCGGGCACGGTCGCGGGCGCCTGGATCACGGGCCAGAACGCGGCGCGCGCGGCGGCACGCGGATGACGTTCCCGGGCGCCCTAACGCCCTAATACCAGCGGCACGAACGGTTGACCCATCGCGACGCCCTCTCCGCGTCATGGCACGCCCCCGAGCGGGCCATCCGGAGCGGTACCCCATTGCGAGAGTGGGCACGATAAACTGCGGAAAGCGCCTCTCGTTCGATCGATGTGCCGCGCCCGGTGGCCCGGTCGAGCCGTGCCATGACGAGGGGGAGAAGCCGTGCCCGGAGTCAATCGTTCGGACGTTGGTTATAACGCCCCCACGCCGCCACACCCCAGCTTCACTGCGCGCGCGGCACCACGGCGAACAAACGCGCGATCCCGTTCGACGCCAGCGGCATCAGCCCCTCCGTCGCGATCGTGTCAGGCCCAGGCGAGGGGCCCATGACCAGGACATGGGTGTAAGGCGCCATTTCTGGCGCACCACGGGCCAGCAGTGCGATCGGATCGGGAGACGCGTCGGTGCGATCGGACAGCGTATGGTAGGGTTCCAGCGTCTCGATAGGCTGTTGCGAGGGGTTGTCGAACATGAACGGCCACCAGGCCCGGTGCTCGATCAGCAACAGCGCCGGCAGATGCGCGTCCACGACGGTGCCGTCGGACAAACGGCGGGCGCCCGCGACAGTGGTCCAGATCGAGGGCTCTTTGCCCCGTGGCAGGCGCACGGTCAGCACCACGGCGCCCGGCGGGACGGTGGCGATGACCGCGCGAAAATCGGCGAGTTCGACGGCCCAGTTTCGCCAGACGGTGAGCACCACCCCCATGCGCATGCCGAACAGCAGCAGGAAACACAGGCCCAGGATCGACGCGGCGCGACGGGGGAGGCGGGTGGAGATGGGGGCGGCGGGGGCCAGGACCGCGGCCATGACGATAAAGCGCGTATCCAGGTCGAACGTCTGTTTGAACCCATGCGGCAAGGCCAGAAACAGCGCGATCAGAACGATCGCCGCCAGGGCAGGCTGAAACGGGACAAAGCACCAGCGGCGCGCGAGGCACAGAACCGCCACGCCCGCGCACACCGCCGCGGTGGCGAGATCGAGTGGCCAATAATAATCGATGACGGGATATAATGACGCGGCCGCCTTTTCCGACGCCGTCCGGAAGAACGCGGCACCGCGCGTCTGGCCCAGATCCGACATCGCGTACAGCACCACCGGTGCCAGGAACACCAGAGCATCCGGCAGCGCGCGGGCCGCGATCCGTCCCACGCGAAACGGTCCCGGGCGCAGCCAGGCGGCCTCATGCGCGCCAATCAGGACCGCGAAGAAGACCAGCCCGGTCAGATGGCAGAAGTAAAGGACAACGGCCCCCAGCGCGGCGACCGCGAGCGCCAGGAATGGGCTGCGGTCTCGCCAGGAAATCCAGGCGGCGGCGAACAGCATCGCGATCCCCGTCGCGGCGGCGAAGTTCAAAAACCCCCGCAGCGAGGTCGCATTGTAGACGAACAGGACGGCGGCGAAGGGCCAGGTGGACCATCGTCCGCTCAGCGCGCGATGGTAAGCGACCGCCCCGGCCACCGGCAGCAGCATGACGGCCGCGACCATCAGGCGGCCCGCCGTATGCACCGGCAACACCCGCATCAGAGGCGGCACGGTCAGATCCAGCGCGAGGTTGGGGACCGCCGCCCAATGTGGCCGGTAGAAGCGCGCCAGGATCGGATCGGACCCATTCGCCGCCAGCACGAACAAGCGGGCGAGGTGGTTGGGATAATCCAGCAACGGCGGCACGTCGGCCAGCGTCAACGGCAGCAGCAGCAGCAGGCACAACCCGCCAAGCACAAACCAATGGCCCGCCGGGACAGGTGCGCCGGGCGCCATCGTCCGGCCTGTTATGTGCCAGTCCCGGCGCGCGAATCGGCCTGCGCGCCATCGCCGCCGCGTTCGAATTCCGGGATCGACCGGCTGAGCAACGTCAGCGCCAGCCGCGCCTGATTGCCACGGCAGGCGGCGGCGATTTCGTCGATCGCGCGGCCCACGATGGCGGGATCGGCTGTCCTGGGATGCGCCATCAACAGACCCGCATGGCCGGTTGGCAACGGCGGTTCCTTGCCGTGGAACAATTCCTCGAACAGTTTTTCGCCGGGACGCAGGCCGGTGAAGCGGATTTCGATGTCCTCGTCCGGTTTCAGGCCCGCGAGGCGGATCATCTGTCGCGCCAGATCGACGATTTTCACCGGCTCGCCCATATCCAGCACGAAGATGCCGCCGTCGTCGGAGGACGGCAGCCGGGCATCGCCCACGCCAAGAACACTGGCTTGCAGGACGAGGCCGACCGCTTCGCGCACGGTCATGAAATACCTCTGCATGTCCGGATGGGTGACAGTCAGCGGCCCGCCGCGCGCGAGCTGGCGCTGGAACAGCGGCACCACCGATCCGGTGCTGCCAAGCACGTTGCCGAAGCGCACGGTGATGCAACGCATCCCCTGGCCGCTGGCCCGCGCGCCAATATCCAGCGCCTGGCAATACATTTCCGCGAGCCGCTTCGACGCGCCCATGACACTGGTCGGATTGACGGCCTTATCGGTGGAAATCAGCACCATCGCCAGTGCGCCCGCCGCCCGCGCCGCCTCGGCCACATGGCGCGTGCCCGCAGCGTTGGTCATCAGGCCTTCCAACGGGTTGTCTTCCACGATCGGCACGTGTTTCAGCGCGGCGGCGTGGAACACCAGTTCGGGCCGGATGGTTTCGAAGACGGAGCGGATTCGGGCCTCGTCGCGAATATCGGCGATCAGCGACTGGCGGCGGACGCTGGGGTGGGTTTCCGCCAGTTCCATGTCGATCTGCCACAAGGCGAACTCGCCATTATCGATCAGCACCAGGTTGCCCGGCCCGAAGGCGGCAACCTGACGGGCGAGTTCGCTGCCGATCGTGCCGCCCGCGCCGGTGACGATGACTCGCCGCCCCTGGATCAGCCGTGCCATGCCGTCGCGATCCAGCGGCACCTGCGGACGATTGAGCAGGTCCTCGATCGCGATCGGGCGCAATTCCACCGGCCTGGGCTCGTCCGAGGTATTGCCGTGGTCCAACGCGGTGGGCCGCGGCGCGCGGCGGACGCGCAGCCCGAACCGGTCAGCTTGCGCCACGATGCTGGCCAGCGCGGCACCCTCCATGTCGGGAGTCGCCATGACCAGGGTGCCCGGCAGGCGTTCCTCGTCGCGCAGGCGTTGCAACAGGTCGCCCGCGTCCTTCATGGCGCCCAGGATGGGGTAGCCCTGGATACGGCGGCCCGCCTGGCGATCGCCAAATGTTATCAGGCCTTCGACGCGGAACAACTGGCGGCGGTCGCGGGCGAGGGCGCGCAGGAACAGGTCGCAGTCCTCTGTATGGCCGACGACCAGGACGGAAGTGGCGCCCGCCTCGGCAGCCAGGTTGAGGCCGCGGCTGCGGAACCAGCGGTAGCCGACGCGCGGCGCGCCCAAAAGGGCGAGCAACGTCAGGCCATGGACCAGGGGAAAGCCAGGGCTGGCGGTGCCGATGCCAGGGCCGGAGAGGCTCAGGGTGAACAGGCCCAGGGCGAACAGGCCCAGGGAGAACAGAGTCGCGCCGAGAACGGCGCTGGCCGCGACGGTCAGAAGATCGCCCATGCCGGCGAAGCGCCAGTATTGCCGCGACAGGCCGAACGGCAGTCCCGCGATCAGCAATGTGGCGGCGCCCAGAAGGATCAGCGGAAACGGGTAGGGAATGGACGCGGCGGGCGCGGCGATCCACCAGGCCACCGGCACCGCCAACGCCGCCAGAACGCCGTCAATGGCGACATTGACGGCAATGCGAATCAGAGAGCGTGCCACGGGCATGACGGGTCTATAGCGCGTCGCGCCGGGCACGTCACACCCCGTATCCTTCGCCGAACCCGGCAGCGCCCGCGAGAATCGGAATTTCGAGACGAGGATGGTGCTTGACGCCGGTCGTTCGCCCCAAGTACTGCGGCTCAGGGCCTGCCGCGACGGGGTGTATCGACGCCTGAGCATGCCGGGCCACGCAGGGAGCACACAAACGATGACGAAGAAGGTAACGCGCCGCCGTGCGCTGAAGACCGCGGCAGCCGCCACCGCGCTGCCATTGGTGCATATCCGCACCGCCGGCGCGGCGGGCAAGCTCAGCCTCGCGATATGGGATCACTGGGTCCCCAGCGGCAACGCGGCGCTCAAAAAACTGGTGGATGCCTGGGCTGAGAAGAACAAGGTCGATGTGCAGCTCGATTTCCTCACCGGTGTCGGCGAGAAGATCAACATCACGATGGCGGCCGAGGCGCAGGCCCGGACCGGTCACGATGTTTACGCGTTCGACATGTGGACCGTGCACGAATTCGCCGACAAGCTGGTGCCGGTCGACGATATGATGAAGGAACTGACCGGAAAATACGGCAAGGTCGCCAAGGCTTACGAATATCTCGGGGTCGCCGAGGGCGCGTGGCGGGCCATTCCGGTGGGCTGGGGCTCTGCGCCGCTGACGCCGTGCGGGCGCATCAGCCTGCTGAAACAACACGCCGGCATCGACGTGCAGAAATGGTTCCCGGCGGAGAAATCCACGCCGGAAGCGTCCAAGGACTGGACCTATGAAACCCAGATCAAGGCGGCCGAGGCCTGCCACAAGGCGGGCTTTACCTTCGCTCTGGGTTGTGGGTCCGGCAGCACCGACGCGCGGCAAACCTGGGGTGCCACCTTCGGGGCATTCGGCGCCGATCTGATCGACGCCAAGGGCAACATCACCGTCGATACCGATAACGTCCGCGAGGCGATGGAATACTGCAAACGCTTCGTGCCGTGGCTGCCTGCCGATACCGTCAGCTATGACGACGCCTCCAACAACCGCGCTCTGATCTCTGGCAAATCTGCCCTGATCTGGAACCCGCCATCCGCCTGGGCGGTCGCCAAGCGCGACGCGCCGCACATCGCGGCGGATTGCTGGACCTTCTCCAACCCGCGCGGGCCGAAGGGGCGGCTGGTGCCGATACGGCCCTATTTCTGGGGCATCTGGAACTTCTCCAAGGCCACGGGCGCGGCCAAGGACATCCTGATGTACCTGTCGCAGCGCGAAGCGGTGGAGGGCATGGCCGAGGCGGTCGTCGGTTACGACATCCCCGCGTTTCCGTCGTTCAACGACTTCAAGATCTGGGAAACGGTCGAGCCGCCCAAGGGCACGATCTTCAACTATCCGCTACGCCCCTGGCATGACGCCGAATACTCCATCACGGGGTCCTCCGGCCCGGCCGAAATTGCGGTGCAGATGTGGAACCGCAGCGTGATCCCGGGCATGGTGAGCCGCCTTGTTGCCGGCCAGACCATCAAGCAGTCGATGGATTGGGCCAAGGGCGAGCTGGAAGGCTTTACCCGCTGAAACCTTGCCACCCTCCGGCTCGCCGGAGGGTGGTGACGCGATGGGCGCATACCAACCGGCGGAACGCTTGAGTCTCGGCACGGCCTCTCCACCACGTCATGGTTCGGCTCAACCGGACCATCGGGAGCGGCACGGCGATCGGAGGGGAGGCGCTTTCCGCGGTTTATCGTCGCCACTGTCGCAATGGTGTGCCGCTCCCGATG
>JAYWAX010000002.1:0-7606 GCA_043782125.1 Acetobacteraceae bacterium
AGCGCTTCACGAATTCCGTGCCGAGATCCAGCTTGCCCCAGCACAGGAAATTCACCGGCAAGCCATGCCGCGCGGCGGCGGCGAAGGCGCGGACCATCCCGGGATCGGACGGGTCCATCGGCATGCCCTCGCGCAGGATGATCCGGATGCCCCGCGCGCCCGGGGTCGAGGCCCAATCGGCGACGATCTCGTCAATCGCCGGATCGGTCGCGTCTACCGGCTTCACAACCCGGAACCGGTCGGGATATTTATTGTAAACCGCCAGCGCGTAGCTGGCATCGTAGCGATAGACATTAAACGACGACACCATGATCGCCCCATCGACGCCGACGCTGTCCATCGCGGCGGTCATTTCCTCGCCGCTGGCGGAGGGCAGTCCGTGCGCCTCGCCAGACCAGGGCCGTCCGGGATGGTTGCGATCGTAGGGATGAACCTGAACGTCGATGACTGGCATCGCTTCCTCCGTGCGTTTTGCGAATGGTAGCTGCGGCGTTCGCTCGCGAATACCCCCTGGCTTGCGCGATCCAGGCGCCGGGGCCAGGTTGCCCGCCAACCAAAGGGAGCCCCGACCACATGACCGAATACACCCCCCCGCAGGTCTGGACCTGGAACAAAGGCAACGGCGGCCGGTTCGCCAACATCAACCGCCCCATCGCGGGCGCCACCCACGAGAAAATACTGCCCGTCGGCGCACATCCAATGCAGCTCTATTCCCTTGGCACGCCCAACGGCCAGAAGGTCACGGTGATGTTGGAAGAACTGCTGGCGCTTGGCCACAAAGGCGCCGAATACGACGCCTGGCTGATCAAGATCGGCGATGGCGATCAGTTCGGCAGCGGCTTTGTGGACATCAATCCGAACTCCACAATCCCGGCGCTGCTGGACCGGAGCGGGCCGACGCCGATCCGGGTCTTCGAATCCGGCGCGATCCTGGTTTATCTCGCGGAAAAATTCGGTGCCTTCCTGCCCACCGAACCCGCCGCCCGCGCCGAGTGCATGTCCTGGCTGTTCTGGCAGATGGGCAGCGCGCCCTATTTGGGGGGCGGTTTCGGCCATTTCTACGCGTATGCGCCGGTGAAAATCGAATACGCCATCGACCGGTTCGCGATGGAAACGAAGCGTCAATTGGACGTGTTGGAGCGCCGGTTGGGCGAAACTGCGTATCTCGGCGGCGACGATTACACCATCGCCGATATGGCGGTTTGGCCTTGGTACGGGGGGCTCGCGAAGGGCCTGTTATATGGTTCGGGCGAATTCCTCGCAGTGCACGAATATAAGAACGTGCAGGCATGGGCCGACAAGATCGGTGCCCGCCCAGCGGTAAAGCGCGGGCGCATGGTCAACCGTTTGCAGGGCGATCCTGCGAGCCAGTTGCACGAACGTCACGATGCCGGCGATTTCGATACCAAAACGCAGGACAAGGTGCTGGCGGCGGGCTGATTTTCCCGTGGCGCGAGGACGGCCGGTTTTGCCGTCCTCGCGTTGCGCTTTGTTGATCCGGCCACGACGGGTTTCAGGCCTCCGCGGCGGCGATTTTTACTTTTCGATCAGTGCATTTGTTCCAATCCCGCGACAGGAACCAGCGCGCCTCCGGGCCGGCGCGCTGCGACCAGGCGGCGCGCATCGTCCAGCCGCCCGGAGCATAAATAGGCCCGCAGCAGCGTGAATTCGACCAAATCCACCTGCGCCCGGCTGCCACCGGCCCGCTCGCGATCTGCGAGCATCGGCGCGATCGTATCGATCGCCGTCGCGTAATCGCCGGATTGAAATGCGCTGAACGCACGCGCGATCGTGGGCACGGTCGCGCCGGATGGGTATCGCCCGTTCGCCGCCATCTCCTCGATGGCGCCGGTCCAACAGGTCACCGCGGCGTCATCGCCCGAGGCAGCATAAGCCAGCGCGACGTGCCAATCCGCGAGCGACATTCCCGGACGGATAAATTTTTCCCGTGCGAAATTCTGAATTTTCTGCCAACGCGCTTCGTCGCGGGGATGTCCGGCTAATTCGGAGCGCCAGAGGAAAGCAACGGAATCCGCGAGTTTCGTGTGCGCCGCGCCGCGATAATCCTCCGCCGAAAAAGCTTCGTTGTACAGCTGGAACCCAGCATCGGCATCGCCCGCCTGTAAATGGAACAAGGCGAGATGCCAGTGCAGATGTCCGAACAATCCACCGCCGCGATCGTAGTTCGGTAGCCAATCTTTCATGAACGCGATGGCGCCGTCGCGCTCGCCGGTTTCGTAACAAAGATGCGCGAAGGCATGGGCCCCATAGGCGTTCCTTTTGTAACGCGCCACCGACCGCGTAATTCTGGGCTGCGCCGCGCCGTAGGCGCCAACTTCCGACAGTGCCATGCCGTAATGCGCATCGAACCACCAGTCCTCGCCGTAATGCGGAGCGAGTTCACCCATGAAATCGGCCAAATCCTGTTCTCTGCCCGCAAGTCCGGACATTCCGATCAAACCGCCCTGATTGGCGGCGAGGCTAAGAACCAGCGCATCCCGGGGCCAGCTTTGCATATGCGTGCGGATCGCGGCCAGAGCGGTGGCGCCCTGTCCCGCGAACAACAGCCGGAACACCGCGATATGGCTCAGCTCGCGCGCTGGCAGGGTGCCGGTCATCGCCTCCACGGCAGCGGCGGATGCGCGCATGGCCGCGATGTCGCCCGCAAACTGGTGTGCGCGCGCTTTTCCGATATGGGCCAAGGCAAATCCCGGGTCCGCCGCAATGGCCCGGTCGAAGGCGGCGGCAGCGCCGGGATAAACGGTTAACAGGAGATCGCACGCCTCGACATAGGCATCCCGCGCGGCGGCGGAGTGTGTGGATACGCTAAGACCGTAACGATCCGTTTGCATGGCGTTTCTCCCGGTCCGATGGAACCCGAATGTCCCATAAGTACCGGCCCGACGTTAGGCGCCCGGTCCCCAGGAGGACAAGAGCGCCTGTCCGGCCGTTGCCAGGACTGAGCGCCCCTGGGCCGCCACATACCGGCGCAGCGCGCGCGGGTCTTGCCGCGCGCGCAAAGGGATGGCTATCGTCGCTTCAAGCCAGAAAGGACGCGCCGCCGCGATGCGCGAAACTGAGGAATTGAAGTGCGAAGTTTCGCGACGGCCGGCCGCCGGCGTCCGATCTTCCGCTGACTTTGAAACATGGTCGTAAAGGAAACAATAATGACACGTCTCGCCGGCCGCAAAATCATTATCACCGGAGGCGCTTCGGGCATTGGGCGCGCCACCGCCCGCTTGTTCCGTCAGGAGGGCGCTTCGGTGGCGATCCTCGACCGGTCCGACAACGCTGCAAAGGCGGTTGCCGATGAAATCGGTGCCATCGCCATTGCCTGCGACGTATCCGATCCAGCCTCGATCGTGGCGGCGGTCGCCGCGGCTGCGGCGGCGATGGGCGGGCTGGATGGGCTGGTGAATGCCGCAGGCATTCTGGCCGAAACCGGGATCGCCGACACCACGGCTGAGGTATTTTCCCGCACCGTCGCGGTCAACCTGACGGGCACGTTTCTGGTGATTCAGGCGGCGGCGCCGCTGATGCAGCAGGCGGGGAAGGGCACGATCGTGAACATCGCCTCTGGCGTCGGGCTGCTGCCGACGGGTCCGGGCAGCATCGCTTATGTCGCATCCAAGGGCGGGGTCGTGGCGCTGACCAAATCGGCGGCGATGGAACTGGCGCCCAGCATCCGGGTGAATTCGATCTGTCCGGGCGCGGTGGAAACCGCGATGACGGCGGGTCATATCCGCACCGCCGCGGGCGATCCCAACCCGTCGATTGTCGCACGTTATGCGTTGGGACGGCATGCGCAACCAGAGGAATTGGCGGCCGCGATTTTGTTTCTGACGTCGGATGAATCGTCGTTCATGACGGGCATCGCGTTGCCGGTCGACGGCGGCAGAACATTCCACTAAATATCCGTTTCCGTCCCCTGACCGCGATAGCCCCCTGGAATCCCCAGGGGGCCATGGGTTTTGGCGTTTCGATACGCGGTCCGTCAGACGTCAATCCAAAGCGAGTTCGCGATACCCATCCGAGGCGACCGCATCGCAATGTTCGCGATAGGCCGGATAACTCCCGGCGTAACGCATGATTTTTCGTACCTGTTTGCCCGCGACGTTCCGGTTGACCCCGGTCATCCAGGAATCGACCTCGTTGGACAGTAACCCCTGGCCCATGTCGGCGACGTGGCTGGTCCAGCGGGCCGTCCCCGCCGATGTGGCGGCGATCCGGGTCAGGCCGCGGTCGCGCGCGTGTTCGATCAGCCCGGTGACCCAGCCGACGCTGTATTCGGCCGCGCGCGGAAAATTCCCAAGCCCGGCATGCGGGCCCATGACCATCGGCATGTTGGGAAAGCCCTCGACGAGCACGCCGAGCCAGGTTTGCGGTCCATCGCGCCACGCGTCCTTCAGCTTCACCCCATCGACGCCCCGGATATCGATGCGATCGAAGGCGCCGGTGATCGCGTCGAAGCCGGTGGCGTAAATAATCAGGTCGAATTCGTACTGTGCGTCCGCGGTCTCGAGGCCTTTCGGCGTCACGCGCTGGATCGGCGTCTCGGAAATATCGACGAGTTCGACGTTTGGCTGGTTGTAGACCTCGTAATAATTTGTCTCCAGCGGCAGCCGGCGCGTGCCAAAGCCATGATTTTTCGGGATCAGCTTTTCGGCGACGGCGGGGTCCTTGACCCGCTCGCGTATTTTGTGGGCGACAAAGCTGGATATCAGCGCGTTGGCGTCGCGATCGACCAGGATGTCGCGAAAATTGGCCTGCCAGATGCCGAAGCCCGGCTCGCCGTATAGTTTTTCCCAGAACGCGTCCCGTTCCTCCGGCGTCGCGTCGAAGACCGAGCGCGGATCGGGGCTATGGATGAAGCAGCCCGGGGTTTCGTGGCAGCGCGCGAAAATGCCGTCGTAACGGGACCGGATGTCGCGCATTTCGGCATCGCCGATCCGGCTGTTGTGCAACGGCGCGCACCAGTTGGGGGTGCGCTGGAACACGGTCAGGTGGCCAACGTCCTTGGCGATGGTCTGGATGGTCTGGATCGCCGTCGCGCCGGTGCCGATCACCGCGACGCGCTTGCCCGCGAGGTTCACCGGTTCCTTCGGCCAGTTCGCGGTGTGGCAGGATTGTCCGGCGAAGCTGTCCAGGCCGGGAATGTTCGGCATGGTCGGCGCCGACAGCACGCCGATCGCGGTGATCAAAAACCGTGTGCGATAACGCGCACCGTCCGCCAGCGTCACATCCCAGCTTCGCGTTTCCTCGCGGTAATGCGCCGAGGTTACGCGGCTGTTGCACCGGATATCGCGGCGCAGGTCGAATCTATCGGCGACGAAATTAAGATAGCGTTCGGTTTCCGGCTGCGGCGAGAAATGTTCGGTCCAATGCCATTCCTCCAGCAATTCCTACGAAAAATAATAGCCGTAGGTCCAGCTTTCGGAATCGAAGCGGGCACCGGGGTAGCGATTCCAGTACCAGGTGCCCCCGACATTGGTGCCGGTTTCCAGGACCAGCGTCTTCAGGCCAAGCGCGCGCAGCCGGTACAGCTGATACAGGCCGGAGACCCCGGCACCGATGACAATGGCGTCGAAGTCAAGTCTTGGGGCGTCGAAGTCAAGTCTTAGGGCGTCGTAATCCAGGTCTGGCGCGGGAAGGGTCGTTACGTCGCGGTCCCGGGTTTCGCTCATAAGTTTATACTTCCGCATGTTGCGCCGTCGAGGGAGGAAAACCCGGATTTCGCCAGGCGGCGGGGTTCAGATCGAGGGGTCGAACGCTTCCAGGGCGATATCGCGCGGCACCTGTTCCATCGCCTGTGAGGGATGCTCGGGCGTATCGGTGCGCATGACCCGGGCGGGCACACCGGCGACGGTGCAATGCGGCGGCACCGGGCGCAGCACGACAGACCCGGCCGCGACCCTGGCGTTTTCGCCGACCGTTATGTTTCCAAGAATTTTCGCGCCCGCGCCAATCATGACGCCGCTGCCGATTTTCGGGTGCCGGTCGCCTGCGACTTTGCCGGAGCCGCCAAGCGTCACCGCGTGCAGCAGGGAGACATCGTCGCCGACCGAGGCGGTCTCGCCCACGACGAGGCCGGTCGCGTGATCCAGAAATATGCCTTTTCCGAAGCGGGCTGCCGGGTGAATATCGGTCTGAAAGACCTCCGACGCGCGGCTTTGCAAATACAGCGCGAAATCGCGCTCGCCGGTGGTCCACAGCCAGTGGCTGAGCCGATGGGCCTGGATCGCGTGAAAGCCCTTGAAATAGAGGAAGGGTTCGAGGAAGCGCGCGCAGGCTGGATCGCGGTCGTGAACAGCGGCGATATCGGCGCGTATGGCGGACGCGATGGCGGGATCGGCGGCGACCGCGCGATGGAAGGCATCGACGATCAGCGGCAACGAAACCGTCGCATTTTGCAGCCGCGAGCCGATGCGGTGGAACAAGGCGGCTTCGAAGCCCGGCTGATTCAGGATCGATTCCAGAAACAGCGATGCGAGTTGCGGCGCGATCCGATAGGCCTCTTCCGCCTCCCGCCGCAGCCTGGCCCACAGCAAATCCGCGACATTCGTGCTGTCGCGCGACCCCTGCGCGGTAAAAATCTGGGTGCCGGATTGGGACTGCGACATGGCGAAGGGTGCGATCCAAGGAGGTGGCGGGTTGGAGCACCACCATACGCCGCCCGGATTTTCGCGTCGAATCGCTCCCGCCGGACGCGTGCTACCGTCCCCCCGGCGCCATGCGCTATACTGTGGTCATGCGCCAGATCCTTCTCGTCCTTCCGCTGCTGTCTGTCCTTTCCGGCGTGGCCCAGGGACAGGTGCAGAATCCGTTGACTTTCGTGCAGGCGGGGCGGTGGGCGGAGGCGCAGGCGGCGGCGCGCGCGATGGGACCGTTGGCGGAAAAGGTGACGATCTGGTATCGGCTGCTCGCGCCCAACGCGGCGGGTGCGGCCGAAATCGCCGCCTTTGCCCGCCAGAACCCGGACTGGCCGTTGCCCACGCTGATGGAACGGCGGCGCCAGGAAGCGCTTGCGGCCGAACGCGATACGGCGACTGTCGCGGCCCTTTGCACCGAGAAAAAACCCATCCCCACACCGGGCCGCGGGCCCGCTTTGTTGCGCTGCGCGGAGGCACTCGCCGCTCTGGGCCGCGGCGCGGAGGCCGCCATTCTGGCGCGCGAGGCCTGGGTTGCCGCGATCTCCGATCCCGCCACCGAAAACGCTTTTTTGGCGCGATTTCCGGGCATCGTCACGGCGCAAGATCAATGGGCGCGGTTCCAGCGGCTGGCGTGGGACGACACGGCGGGCGCACAGCGGCAAATGGCGCGGCTCGATCCGGCCAGTGCCGCGAAAGCTTCTGGGCGGTTGGCGTTGAAGGCGGGCAATACCGGATATAATCCTGCGCCCGCCGACGATCCTGGCGGGATCCTCGACCTCGCGAAATTGTTGCGCCGCGCCAACCAGAACGCGGCCGCCGCGGCGGTGTGGCGTGCGTCCGGCACTGCGGCGCAGAAGGCCGCGCCGGATCATCTCGACGCGTTTTGGCCGGAACGCCACCAATTGACCCGCGCGCTGATGAAGGACGGGGATTACGCCGCCGCGCTGGCAACGATC
>JAYWAX010000003.1:0-2744 GCA_043782125.1 Acetobacteraceae bacterium
TCGTATTCCAGCTTCCAGCGGATCGCGCTTTTCGGAGTCGCCGTGGTTGTTCCGAACAAATAACCGACCTGATATTTGAATTTTCCGTACGGCGCGAAACTCTGCGAGCCGGTCAGGACCGGTCCGACGAAGTGCTGTTGCTGGTTATAGGATCCGGCATGCGCTGTGTTCGCGATTTCCGCGAAATATTCGATGCCGGGGGCGAACAACGGGTGCAGGCGAGCAACCGATTGCCACGCCATTTGAAGCGTGGTGTCGCGCGACGCGTTCGCCCCGGCCTCCCGCGCCAGGAACACGTTGAGCGTGTGGGCGGTGTCGATTCCAAAGACATTGTTGATTTCCCGGTGCAGGATCGGTCCGAACTTGATGCTGTCGGCGCCCTTTCCGGTGGCGCGGGAGTATTCCATGAAAAAGCCCGCGTCGAACATGTATTGACCGCGTTCGGTCAACTGGAACGTGTTTTCCAGGGTCGCCGCGTTCCAGGTCGCGGATCGTCCTGGCGCCGTCGCCGCCTCCATTTCCATCTCGATCTTCCACCAGGGCGTCAGCCCGTAGCCGATGGAATTCGTGAAGCTGCCCGCGCGATCGCCGGGCGAGCCCTTTGCGGCGAAAGTCACGAGACCGTTATGTTCGAACTCAAGTTCGCGCCATTCGACATGGGGGAGACGGACCTGGAGGTCGGCCTTGGCGGCACCTGCCATGGGTAAGATGGCCGCGGCGAGCAGGAGAGACACGTGGCGTTTCATGACGATAGGCCTTTAATTGCGAATGGTTCTCATTCGCACACCGGCCACGAACCGGCAAGAGCCGGAGACCCTTTCGACCGCGAAAACGTCGATACCGGCAAAGAAAATTCGCGAACCGGACAGCGCCGCGCCGATCCGGCCGGATCGCAGAACAAACGTCTTTGGCGGCTCATCGTAACCGCCCGAACGACTGGCTCTCGGTGACGTCCTCTCCGCGCCTTTGCCCGCGCCCAGGCGGCGCATCCGGAGCGAAACACCGTTGCGAGAGTGGCCCCGATAAGCCGCAGGAAGTGCCCCGCGTCCAATCGCCCGATCGCATCGTGCCAGGACAAGGGGGGGGAGAGGCCTCGCCAGGATTTTATCGCTCGTTTCAAGGGTATCGTACCAAACGTCCGAACGGTTGACTTTCGGCACGGCCTTCCCCCGTCACGGCCCGACTCGATCGGGCCATCGGGCGCGGCACGGCCATCCGGCGAGAGGCACTTTTCGCGGCTTATCCTGGCCACGCTCGCAATGGCGTACCGCCCCCGATGGCCTGCTCGGGGGCGTGCCATGACGCGGAGAGGCCGTCGCGACGGGTCTTTGGTTCGGGCGGTTTGTATCAGTGTCCCAACATCGCGAACGCGGCCGGCGCCAGGCAAACCAGGCTGGCGGCGAAGGCGGCGGCCATTGCCATCGGCCGCCGTCCGATCAGCCGCATCGGCACCGCGATCGCCGCCACCGTCCCAATCCACGCCACCAACTGTATCCCACTGGGACGCGCGACATACCCCACCAGCGTATGGAAAATCTTCCCGGCGATCGTCGCCTCGTCGAGCACGAAGGACGTGTCCCAAAGATTTTCGCCAAGCGCCGGCAGCAAATCTGCCTGCACCAGAAACGACACACTTTGCGCTGCAAGACCGGCCGCCAGGAACAGCACCAGAATGCCCATCACGGAAAACAGGCGGCGGAGCGGAATTCGCAACAACCCGAAATACAACCCCGCGCCCATCAGCGCACCGCCGGCCAGGCCAAGCAGCCCGCCGGTCACCAGCGCGCCCGATGTCTCCGACGACGTGGCGGCAACGCCGAACAGGAACAGAACCGTCTCCGAACCCTCCCGCAGCACAGCGGCGCCGGTGATCAGAGCCAGCGCCATCGACGGCCGCGCGCCGGACGAAACCGCCTGACCCAGGACCTTCGCGTCGCGGGTCATCGCCCGCCCGTGCGACGCCATCCAGATATTGTGCCAGGCCAGCATGCAGACCGCCAGACCGAGAACACCGGCGTTCAACAATTCCTGGCCGCTGCCCGCGAAGGACTCAGCGATCGCGGCCGCGAACACCGCGACGGCGAGGGAGCCCGCGACCCCGCCCAAAACGCCGCCCGCAACCCATCTGCCTCGGCCGGGTATCCCAACCGAGGCGGCGAGCACGATGCTGACGATCAGCGCCGCCTCCAGGGTTTCGCGCAGGACGATCAATGCAACGGCGAACATCAGCGGGCGACCACCGTGCCTTTAATGTTGGGATGGAAGTCGTCGAAAAACTCGTAGGTGCCGGGCGTCAGCGGGCCGATGAAGACGGTCGCCTTGCCGTTGGCGGGCACCATTTTCTCGCGGTGCATCGTCTTGCTTTCGAACTCCATGGGCGCGGCGGACCGGTTCTCGATTTTCACCGCAACCTTGGTGTTGGCGGGAACTGTCAGCACCAACGGTTCGAAACGGTCGCCCAGAAAACCGAGCGTCACCTCCGGTGGATCGGCCGCCTGGGCCGGAAACGTCAGGGCCGCAAAGGTTGGGGCCGCAAGGAGCATCAGCAGCAAAGCGAGGCGAGAGCGCATCTCGATGTGTCCGGTCAGTTGAGAATGACTTGCAATCTCATATCCCGGCCGGAAGCGCAAGCCCGGGAGGCGGAGCGGGTGCGAACCAAAGTTGTGCTTTCACGCAGAGGCCTTGCACCCGCGGCCGGAAATAATGATCCGCGGTTGCCAACCATTCGTGTCATGGTCCGCGTA
>JAYWAX010000004.1:0-7572 GCA_043782125.1 Acetobacteraceae bacterium
TCACCTCGCTCGCTTATCTGGTCGCGTCCGTCCTGTTCGTTCTGGCGCTGCGCGGCCTGTCCTCCCCGGTTACGTCGCGCCAGGGCAACCGTTTCGGCATGATCGGCATGGGGATCGCCGGCGCCGCCACTTTGCTGCAACACGGCATGGGGATCGGCGGGATCGGCCTGATCGCGCTGGGTCTTGTTATCGGCGGCACGGCCGGCACGATGCTCGCGTTGCGCATTCAGATGACGGCGCTGCCGCAACTGGTCGCCGCCTTCCACTCGTTGGTCGGTCTCGCTGCGGTCTTCGTCGCGGCGGCGGCACTGAACGCGCCGGAAGCCTTCGGCATCGGTTCCCGCGGGGCGATCCATTCGCAGAGCCTCGTCGAAATGTCGCTTGGCCTTGGCATTGGCGCGATCACGTTCTCGGGTTCTTTGATCGCCTTCGCGAAATTGCAGGCGCTGATGAAGGGTGCGCCGATCACGTTTAAGGGCCAGCATTGGCTCAATCTCGGTCTGGGCATTTTGCTGGCCGTGCTGATCCTGGCGTTCGTGCTGACGCACGGCAATCAGTTTCTGTTCTGGATGATCGCGCTGGTCGCTCTGGTGCTCGGGTTCTTGGTCATCATCCCGATCGGCGGCGCCGACATGCCGGTCGTTGTCTCCATGCTGAACAGCTATTCCGGTTGGGCCGCCGCCGGGATCGGGTTCACCATCCAGAACCTGGCCCTGATCATCACCGGGTCTCTGGTTGGCGCGTCGGGCGCGATTCTGTCCTACATCATGTGTAAGGGCATGAACCGGTCCATCTTCAATGTGCTTCTGGGCGGGTTCGGGACCGAGAGCGGCACGCCCGCAGCGGCCGGTCCGGCAGGCGACCGCACGGTGAAAAATGGCAACGCGGACGACGCGGCTTTCATCATGAAGAATGCCTCCAAGGTTATCATTGTTCCCGGTTACGGCATGGCCGTGGCACAGGCGCAGCACGCGCTGCGCGAGATGGCGGACACGCTGAAGAGGGAGGGGGTGGAGGTAAAATATGCCATCCATCCCGTGGCGGGCCGCATGCCCGGCCACATGAACGTGCTCCTGGCCGAGGCCAATGTTCCCTACGACGAAGTGTTCGAGCTGGAAGAAATCAACAACGAGTTCTCCACCGCCGACGTCGTCTATGTCATCGGTGCCAACGACGTGACCAACCCGGCGGCGAAAACCGACCCGTCCTCGGCCATTTACGGGATGCCGATCCTGGATGTGGAAAAGGCGGCGACGGTGTTGTTCGTGAAGCGGTCGATGGCCTCGGGTTACGCGGGCGTGGATAACGAGCTGTTTTTCCGGCCCAATACGATGATGCTGTTCGGCGACGCGAAGAAGATGACGGAAGAGATCGTGCAGGGGATGGCGCACTGACTTCTGCTGTCGGGGGTGACGCCGGCCAGCGTATTTTGTTCGCCGTTATCGCATCGGCGGGAGGCAGAGATTGATCAAGCAGGCCGCGAAATTTCTGCTCCGTTGGGATCGCCTTTCGGCGGAAGACAAATACGTCAGACGATATGGCCTGGCAGCTTTGGCCGCCAACATTTTCGCGTTGCTCCCGCTGCCGTTGCCTTGGCTGTTCCGGATGTTTGGGTCTGACAAGCAGCAGCCCGGCGGGCACCGCTACGGTCCGACCTATTGGATGTTGTTCCGCCCCTGGAAGTACCGGCCGGTCAAACTGCTGGAGATTGGCGTCGGCGGTTACGGCGGCTCGTTGGGCGGCGAGTCGCTCCTCGCGTGGCAGGCGTATTTCCCGTTTGGCCGTATTTTCGGCGCGGACATCGAAGATAAGGCGAAGTTGGCGGGCTGGCGCAGGACTGTTCTTTGTCTGGATCAGTCGTCCGATGTTCAGTTGACGGAACTGGCGCGGCGTCACGGTCCGTTCGATCTGATCGTTGACGATGGATCGCATCTGAGCGCGCATCAGATTTTCACGTTTGAGCGTTTGTTCGATGCCCTGGCCGACGGCGGTATTTATGTGATCGAGGATGTTCAGACATCGTTCTGGTCCGGAAAGGTGGCCGGTCTGACCTGGGACGGCGCGCCGATTCACGATCCGCGGTTCCAGAACACCTGTTATGCGTGGTTCCTCGAACTGTCGAAATATCTCAATCAAGCGGAATTCCTGGATCGGACCGGCGTTGACGAGGCCCTCTCCGCCTGGGCCAAGACGGTCAGGCGCATTTCATTCGAGCATAATCTGATTGTTGTCTGGAAAGGCGATAACCGCGACAAATCGAACCGCGTGAACAAGCGCTGACGCAGCGAACAAGGGCCGGTTCGGCAGGTTCCGAGCAAGCGCCGGGAGTGAGATCCATGAATGCCAAGATCGCGGTGATCATACCGCATTATCAGAAAAAGCAGGGCGTCCTCGCGCGGACGCTTGCGGCCGTGTTCGCGCAGGAAGGCGCGCCGCCGTTCCGCGTAATCATTGTCGACGACGAAAGCCCGGCACCCGCGGCGGAGGAACTTGGCGGACTCGACGATGCGGCACGGGCGGCGATTAAGATCGTCCCACGCAAGAACGGCGGCCCCGCGGCAGCCAAGAACACTGGGTTGGCGGCGATTCCGCCGGACGTGGAATTCGTCGCGTTGCTGGATTGCGACGACATTTGGCACCCACGCCATCTCGCCCGCGGCATGGCGGCAATGGCCCAGGGCTGCGACCTGTTTTTTGGCGACCATCGGCGGGAGAACTCGAAGGAAAGCCATTTTGCGGCGTTTGGGATGGATTTCCGCGATCATGTGGTACTGGAGGGTGAGCCCGCGCTGTACCGTTGGACTACCAATCTGTTCGACACCTGTGTTCGCATTCCGACCATCGGGTTATCTACGACGATCTTTCGCCGTTCCCGGTATCCGGATCTTAAATTCTCCGAGGATGTTGGCCTCGCGGACGATTACTGGTTCGCGATCGAAGTAACGAATCCGCCATCTATCACCGGGGTTTCCTTTCTGGAGGAGACGTTGTACACTGTCGCCGACAACGTTTCGGTCATACTGGATTGGCGCTCGAACGAGTCGCTCCGGGTTATCCTCAGTATTGCATTGTGTTATGTGAAACTTCTTAAAACCTATCCCATGTCGGACGAAAATCTCGCCTTTGTCCGGCAACGTCTGCGCGAAGCCAGGGTGAATTTCGCCGTCACCGCGTTTAGCCTGCTGTACCATCGGAGACCGGTCGAATGGTCCTATGCCTGGCAGTTCCTGCGCGCCGATCCCGCGCTCGCCGGCGCATTCGCGGCTGCGCTTTTCCGTGCCATCCCGAAGCTGTTGTCCGGTTCGCGGTAAGCGCGCGTCAGCTTCGCGGCACCCCCGCCGACGCCATCAACCCGCCATCCACCGGAATGAACGCCCCGTTCACATAACTGGCTTCCGGCGAGACCAAAAACCCCACGACCGCGGCGATTTCCTCGGGCCGCGCATAGCGTCCGGCCGGCACCCGGCCCTCTGTCGCCGCGCGGTAGGCCGCGAAGGGTGCCATCATCTCGGTATCCACAAACCCCGGCGCCACGTAATTGACTGTGACTCCGCGCTTCGCGCTCTCGATGGCGAGTCCCTTCACATAGGCCAGCAACGCGGCTTTGGTGGCGCCGTACGCGGTGTTACCCTGGCTCGCGACCTGCCCGATCACAGAGCCCACCGCGACGATCCGCCCGTTCCGCGCCCGCAGCATTGGCCGCACCACGGCGCGTGCGATGCGGGTAAAGGCGAAATAATTGACCTGCATCGCCGCCTCGGCCTTGTCCTGGTCCATGGTCGCGGCCAGCGTGTCGTATGTCGTGCCGCCCACCTGCACCAGCGCATCCCAGGCCGGTCCGTCCTCCAGCCCCTTGGCGAAGGTCTCGACGGCGGCTTTGTCGGCGAGGTCCAAGGGCAGGGCCGTGCCCGGCAGGTCGCCGGGTTCCGTGCGGTAGGTATACGTGACCTCGAACCCGGCGGCGGCCAGCGCCGTCACCACCGCCGCGCCGATGCCCCGACGCCCGCCGATGACCAAAGCCCGCGTCATTCCGGTGCCGCGCCGACGACGATACAGACGTTCTGGCCGCCAAATCCGAACGAATTCGAAATCGCGTGCAACACTTTCGCGGGCCGCGCGACATTGGGCACACAATCCACCGGCAGCGCCGGATCGGGGGTTTCGTAATTGATCGTCGGCGGCAGCAGACCGTTGCGGATCGTATACAGCGTGAAGATCGCCTCGATGGCGCCCGCCGCCGTCAGCGTGTGGCCGATCATCGACTTGTTCGACGACACCGGCAGCGACGCCACCCGGTCCCCGAACACCGCGGCGATCCCCACGTATTCCATCTTGTCGTTTTCCGGCGTCCCGGTGCCGTGCGCGTTGACATAGCCGATTTGGTCCGGCGTCAGGCCCGCATCGGCCAAGGCGCGTTGCATGCAGGCGACGATCGGCTTGCCGTCCGGCGAGGACCGGGTGCGATGGAACCCGTCCGCCGCCTCGCCGCAGCCTTCCAGAATACCCAGGATGGTGGCGCCGCGTGCCCGCGCATGGGCCAGGCTTTCCAGGATCAGCGCGCCCGCGCCTTCCGCCATCACGAAGCCGTCGCGATCTTTGCTGAAGGGACGCGCCGCGGTGGGATCGTTGCGCGTCGACAGCGCCGACAACAGGCTGAACCGGATAAGGCTCTCCGGATTGACCGAGGCATCGGTGCCCACGACCAGCGCGGCCTCGCACTCGCCCCGGCGGATGGCTTCGACGCCCAGTTGGATCGCGGTGCCGCCGGAGGCGCAGGCGGTGGAGGTGGCGATCGGTGAGCCCTTGGTGCCGAAGCGGGCAGCCAAGGCCTCGCCGACGGAGCCGAACAGGAAGCGTTCGTACCAGGGTTCGAAATGGCCGTTTTCCGCGGCCGAGATCATGGCGGCGTAGTTCACGCCCTCATTGGCTCCAGTGGCCGCGGCGAGCGCGCGGCGCTGCGGCCATTCCATTTCCACCGGCGGCAGCGCCATGAACAAAGGTCCGGGAAAGTCGCCGGGTTGGCCGATACCGGATTCGCCAAGCGCTTCCCCGACCACCAGTTCGGCCAGGCGCTGCGCCATCGCGGGCGCGGATACGCCGGAACCCGCGATGAAATCGACTGTCCCCGCGACGGTCGTACGCATGCCGTCGATCGGAAACCGGGTGATCGTATGAATGCCCGATACGCCGGCGGTCAGCGCGCGCCAATTTTCTTCCTGGCCCAGGCCGAGAGAGGTGACGATGCCCGTGCCGGTGATGGCGACGATGGGGCGTCCGAGATGGTCCTTATCCGGCATGACCGGTCTCTCCTCTATGCCACGGTGACGAGGGCGGTGGCCTCGCCGCGCCACATCCCCCATGACGTGACGAGCAGACGGGATGGCGCCCCCGCGAACGGAGATTCCGCGGGTTCCAGGGGCGGAAACAATTTTCCGCGCGCGATGCTCATGGCGGCCAGGGCGACAGCGGCGGGGAAAGAGGGTTCCAGCGAGTGTCCGATCGCCGTGGCGACGCCGCGCACCGGCAATCCCAGCCCGTCCAGGAACGCTTTTTCCTCTGCGGTGGCCCGAATTTCTCCGCTGGCCGCCGATATCGCCGCGTCCGCCGAACCCAGAGCCTTGACCTGGGCAGCCGCGATGGCGGTGGCCTTGCCGGGCGTGCGGTCGCAACGATCCGTCAGAATCCCCGCGATCATCGCCTTCGCCATGACGCCCCGCTTCGCCGCATGGGCGCGGCTCTCGATCACCAGGAAGCAGCCGACGGAGCCCAATATCGCGCCGCCGCCACCGGTTTGGCGCGCCCAGACCGGCGCATGACCGCCTTTCAAAAGCGCGTGCCCCATCGCGTGATGCAGGAATGTGTCGTCCCGCTGCGCGTTGAAGGACCCGCCGGCGAGGCAAATCTCGCTCTGTCCCGCGCGAATGCGCGCGCAGGCGATGCGCAGCGCGTCCGCGCCCGCGGCTTCCTCGCCCATGAACGTGCGCGACGAGCCGGTGACCCCGTGCACGATCGAAATGTTACCTGCGAGCAGGTTCGACAACTGCGCCAGGAACAACGTCGGCCGGATGTCGGACAGCAGATGCTCATTGAGATACCGGTCGGGATCTTCGGCGTTCGGCAGCGCTGCCAGGATCGCCGAGTCGGCGGCATAGTCGCGCTCGCCCCCGCCCGCGGCGACGATCATGTCCATCCGTTCCAGCAGCGCCGTGTCGCCCTTGGCCTGCGCCTGGTCCAGCGCCAGACCGGCCGCATAGACGCCGATCTGCTGCCACGGCTCCATCTGCCGCTGATCGCCGCGCTTCGGGATCTGCGTGGCCAGCGTCAGCGCGGTCATCGGATGCACCGGGTACGGCGCGTATGTCACCGTGTCCACGACCGGCGAAAACGCGTCGAGCGCGGCGAAATGGGCGTCCTCGCCTTCCCCAAGGCAGGTAATCAGGCCGATGCCGGTGATGAGGGGATCGCGGTCAGGAGACATGCAGGAAGTCCTCGGGGAACCCGATCTCGCGGGCTTTGGCGGTCATGGCCGCGCGAATCGTGCCGTTCGGGAAGGGGCCGACAGCGTAACGGATTTCGGCCGAGGCGGCGGTCTTGCCGCCTGTCGTCAGCAAGGCCTGGATGACCGCATAGCCCGAGCCGTCATGGGTCAGCGTCGCGGTGCCTTCCAGGGTTTCGCCGGGCTCGACGAAGCGGCGCATCTTGGCGCTCTCGACCCGGGTCAGGAATGGCATCGCCGCGAATCGGCGCGCGGCCAGGATCAACCACCCGCCGGTCTGTGCCATGGTTTCGATCATCAACGCGCCCGGCAGCCGCTCGTAACCCGGGAAATGACCGAGAAAGACCGGACTTTTCTCCGGCACCTGGCAGTGCGTGCGGATCGTTCCCGCGGCAGGATCGATCGCCTCGATCCGGTCGATCATCTGGAAATATTCGAGGATCATCGTGTCATCCGACCCTCATGCGTGGGGACCGCGCGCCGCTTCAGGCTTTGGCCGCGACCAGCCTATCGATATGGGCGCACAGATTGCCGAGAACGAAATATTCCTCGGTCGGAACCTTGCCGTCGTTTACGTCCTGGGTCCATTGTTCCAACGGCATCTTAATGCCGAAGGCCTTATCGATGGCGAAAGCGATGTCGAGAAAATCCAGACTGTCGATGCCGAGATCGTTGATCGCGTGACTCCCCGGCGTGATCGTGTCACGCGCGATATCGCAGGTGTCGGCGATGATATCGGCAACGGCTTCGAACGTAGACGCCATTAGTCAACCCCTTGTTGGCATTCGCCGGGGTTAACACCCGGGGCCGAGTGCCGCAAGTGCGCCTGAGGCCGAAGCGTCGGGGCGATCGGGCGGAGGAGAGAAAGCACCGGGGCTCTGCCCCAGACCCCGCGAGGGCTTTGCCCTTCGAACCCACCAGGGACACGGTCCCTGGACCGCGATCGGTTGGGGGAGATGAAGAAGGGGGCCATCGAGGACGTATCAACGTCTATGTAGGCCCCCTTCTTCATCTCCCCCCAAAAAATGGCATCCAAGGCCCTGCCTTGGCTGGGTCGAGGGGCGGCGCCCTCGCGG
>JAYWAX010000005.1:0-7567 GCA_043782125.1 Acetobacteraceae bacterium
CCCGCCGCCACGGTCTGTTCGCGCATCGCGCCATCCGAGGGCAGCATACCGCCGGGAAAGATGTGGCGCTGAATGAAATCCGCACCGCGCTCATACGCCGCGTAACGATCCTCCGCCATCGTGATCACCTGCAATGCCGCAATCCCGCCCGGGCGCAACCGGTCCCGCACGGCGGCGAAATAGGCGGGCCAGTATTCCCGCCCCACGGCTTCCAGCATCTCGATCGAAACCACCCGGTCGAAGGTCCCGTCCATGTCGCGGTAGTCCCGCCGGAGCAGCTCGACCGACCCATGGGGAGGGGTGGACGCGGACCCGCCGGGGAAACGGGCACGCGCCAAATCGAGCTGCGCCGGCGACAGCGTGAGGCCGGTGACATGGCATCCATGTTCGCGCGCCAGCCGTTCCGCCAGCCCGCCCCAGCCGCATCCGATTTCCAGCACGGTTTCGCCGCCGGCCAGATCCAGCGCCGCCATCGCCAAATCCTGCTTGGCCGTCTGCGCCTGTTCCAGCGTCGTATCGGGGGTTTCATATAACGCCGAGGAATAGGTCATGCCGGGATCGAGCCATTCCGCGTAAAACGCGTTGCCCAGATCGTAATGGGCGGGAATGTTGCGCCGGCTGCCCGCGCGTGTATTGCCGCGCCGCAGATGCGCCAGCCGGTAGGCCATCCGCGCCAGCCAGGACCCGCCCATGGCCGGGATCATCGTTTCATGGTTGCGCGCGGCCAGTTCGATCAGCGCGGTCAGATCCGGCGTCGACCAATCGCCGTCCATATACGATTCCGCGAACCCAATATCGCCGCCCGCCAGCAACCGGCGCACCGCGCGCCAGCGATGCAGACTCAGCCGCGCGGCCGGCCCGGCCTGGGTCCCGGCGCATTGAATGGTCTCGCCGGAGGGCATTTCGATCTGAAGCTGACCGTATTCCACGTGCCGCCCAAGCCGCGTCAGGAACGCGCGCGCCAGGGTTTTCGGCAGTCCCCCGAACACCGCGGCTGTCAGTGTCCGTGTCTCGCCCTGGTCCAAATAGGTGACGGTGGCCGGCATGATCTGGGTTCCTCTGGCTTATTGGGCGGGTTTCGTGAAAACGGTGACGGGACGCGGCGGCGGCGCGGGGTGGGCAAAGACCCGCAGGCCTTTCCACCAGAGGCGCAGCGCCTCCCAATGAATGCCCGCGACGACTTTCAGGGTCAGCAACGGCAAAGTAAGGAAGACCTTCAACAGCGCGGCGTCGGTCAGCGCGCGCCGCCGGGCCGCGAAGACGGTGTCGATGGCGTGACCGCTCGCGCTGGTGGCCTGGATGGCAAGGCTCAGCCGCTGCTCCGGCACATGCACCCGGAACCGGTAGGTCATGTCCATCGGCATGAACGGCGAAACATGGAACTGCTTCGCGCAGGTCTGCGTTACGTCGCGCCCAACGCCGTCCGCATCGGCGGGAATGAGATAGGTGTGCCGTTCGCCGAAGGTATTGTTGACCTCGTACAACAACGCCGCGAGGCGTCCGTCGCGAAAATGGCAATACCAGACGGAGATCGGATTGAACCCAAACCCCAGCACCCGCGGCATCGCGAGCAGAAGAATGGTCCCGCCCCGAAGATCGATCCCCGCGCGCGTCAGATGGGACTCAGCCCAGAGACGGAGCGAGCCGCCGGTTCCATCGGCGTGATCGCGTGCGTCGAAGCCAAACAGGTTGAATCGTCCGTGCGACATCAGGCGCAGCCGTCCGCACAGCGCGGGGATGGTGTCGATGTCCAGCAGCAGGGAAAAGACGCGGTAACGCAGATGGTGCGCCTTGGGCCGGGTGCGGCGATGGGTCACGGCGCCGACGTAAAGCGCCGAACCCAACGCGCGCGACGCCGGTTCGATAGACCAGCCGGCATTTGGCACCCCGGCAGCCGTCACCGGGACATCTCCAGCACCGCGTTCCGCCGCGGGGCCGCGCCCGCGTGAATACGCCCGGATTGATTGGCGACAGACCAGGGCCGGCGAAGGCCGCCCAACTGCTCCGCCACGGCCAGGCCGGCCTGTAACCCGTCCTCGTGAAACCCCGCGCCGAAATGGGCACCGCAGAACCAGACTCCGCCCTCGTCCTGCAACGACCACAGGCGCCGCTGCGCGCGGATTGCGGCGGCATCGAACGCCGGATGCTCATACGTCTCGCTGCGCAGCAATGTCCCGGGGCGAGGCGCCCGCGCCGGATTCAGTGTCACGAAATAATCCGTCTCCGGCGGCAGGTTCTGCAACCGGTTCATCCAATACGTCACCCCCGGCAGCGCGTCCGCATGCGCCGCGCCGGAGCGCCCAAGGTAATTCCAACTGGCCCACACGCCGCGCCGCTTCGGCATCAACGACGCGTCGGTGTGCAGCACCGCGAGGTTGCGCGTATAGCGGAACGCGCCAAGCACACTGCGTTCCCGCCGGGTCGCCTCGCCGCCCAGAAGCCCGAGCGCCCGGTCTGCGTGGCAGGCCATGACCACGCGGTCGTAGACATGGGCGCCCTCCGCCGAGGTCACCCGCACGCCCGCGCCCAGTCGTTCCACGGCCAGGACGGGACGGTTGGTGTGGATGCGGCTGGCGAAGGATTCCGTCAGACGGGCGACATATTCCCGGCTGCCGCCGCGCACCGTGCGCCAGACCGGGCGGTCAGAAAATTTGAGCAATCCATGATTGTCGCAAAAGCGGATGAAGGATGCCGCCGGTTGCTCGCCCGCACCGGCGATGGGGCAGGACCAGATCGCCGCCGACATCGGCAGCAGATGGTCGTCGCGCAACGCGGCACCATATCCGCCCGCCGCCAGATATGAGTCCAGCGACCCCAGTTCGTCCGTCAACCGCGCCAGATCGCGCGGCGCGGACCGGTAGAACCGCGCGAGATCCGCCAGCATGCCCCAGAAGCGCGGGCTCGCGAGGTTGCGCTTTTGCGCGAACAATCCGCGCAGATTGGTGCCCGCGTATTCCAGCCGGCCGTCATCGAGCGACACCGCGAAGGACATGTCGGAGTCCTGGGTTGGCACGCCCAAATGCCCGAACAGCGCGGTCAGATTGGGATAGGTGACCTCGTTATACACAATGAAGCCGGTATCCACGGCCAGGCCGCCTGCGGGGGTGGCGATTTCGACGGTGTTGGCGTGGCCGCCGGGTTTGTCGGCGGCTTCGTAAACGGTCACGCGATGGCGTTGCGACAGCAACCACGCACAAGACAGGCCCGCGATTCCCGAACCGATCACGGCGATATCCAACGGCGCCGCCTGGACGTCTCTTTGGACCGCCCCTTCGATCTCCCTTGGGGTGGCGCCGTCTGCGTCAGGGTCCCGGTTGTCCGGAACATCGCGCGGATTTGTCGCAGGCATGGTTCGTTCGCTCTTCGCTCGAGGCCGCCGGTCCGTCATGATTGGCGAACCATGAACCTCTGTGCCTCATACCTACGCGGCAGGAAGCGGGATGGATCACTCGCTTGCGCCGGTGATCCAATCGCGGACCGGGCGCGTAGACAAGCCCAATGGAGATCATCGCACATGACCGGGCCCTCCCCGGACCAGTATCGGCCGCATCGGATCGCGGTCCCATGAGTGCGATCGCACCCGCGAACGGCGGCGGCGACATCGCGCTGCTGCTGGCGATCGCGGCCCGCCGGGACCGCGCAGCCTTCGCCACTCTGTTCGGACGGTTCGCGCCCAAAGTGAAGGCGTGGTTCCAGAAAACCGGAACCCCGGCAGCACAGGCCGAGGATCTGACGCAGGAAACAATGCTGACGGTTTGGCGCAAAGCGGAATTATTCGATCCGGCCCGCGCCGGCGCATCGACCTGGATTTTCACCATCGCGCGCAATCAACGCATCGACGCCGCCCGCCGCGCCGCACTGCGGGTGTTCGATGGCGACGATCCGTCCATGACCCCGCCCGAGCCCACCGCGCCCGACGCCGCGTTCGACGCAGTGGAACGGGAACAACGGGTCCGCGAGGCGCTGTGTTCGCTGACCCCCGATCAGGCGGCGGTCGTCCGTCTGTCCTTCTTCGAAGACCGGCCCCACGCCGAAATCGAGCAGGTACTGGGCATTCCCCTTGGCACCGTCAAATCCCGCCTGAGATTGGCCATGCAACGTCTGCGCGCTTGCCTGGACATGCCCGCCGGCGCGGTGCCTCGCGTGGGTTTTGTCCCTGAAAAGCCTGCCGGAGATAAGCCTGCCAGAGACAAGTCTGCCGGTGAGAAGCGCGCGGGAGAAAAATCCGCCGGTGAAAAACCTGCCGGACATAACCCCCTTGGAGAAAAGCATTGAACGCCGTTTCCGAAGTTCGTCCCGCCGTGCCGGCGTGCCCGGACCACCACCCGGCGGAAGACACGCTGTCGCGGCATGTGTCGGGCCGTCTGCCCGTGGGCCACGCGCTGGTCGTCGCCGCGCATTTGCGGTTCTGCGCGTCCTGCCGGGCCGCAGTGCGCCTGAATGAGACCGCCGGCGGCGTGCTGCTGGCCGACATCGCGCCCGCCAATCTTACGCCGGACGCGCTGGAACGGACGTTGGCCCGGCTGGACGCGCCCGCGGCCGAAATCGAGATCGTGCCGCCCGCGCAGTTCCGCGGCATCGCCCTGCCCGCCGCGCTGCACGCGCTGACCGAGCCGCGGTGGCGCTGGCTGGCGCCGGGCATCGCGCGGATGACGGTGAAAATGCCCGGTGCCGCCGCCCGCGAACACGCCTGGCTGTTGCGCGTGGCGCCGGGATACGCCCTGCCCTCGCACGGCCATTCCGGATGGGAGGCGACCTGCGTGCTGGCGGGCGGGTTCACCGACCTGACGGGCCAGTACGGGCCGGGCGACGTGGCGGAAATGGACGAAAGCGCGGATCACAGCCCGGTCGCCGATCCGGGCGAGCCCTGCATCTGTTTGATCGCCTGGGACGGCCCCTTGGTGGTGCGCGGTTTCATGCCGCGGCTGTTCCAACTGATGACCGGGATATGATCCAATGGCGCGGACATTGTCGCTCGCGTTGGGCGCCATGAGCGCGCTGCTGGCCGCCGCCTGTTCGCCCGCCCGTCTTCTGGGCGCGATGCAGCCCGTGGCCCCCGGCGGCGAGGCCCGCGACGTGTCTTATTTGCCCGGCCCGCGCCACACGATGGACCTTTATTTCCCGGATGGCACGGCGTCCGCGCCGCCCACCGTGGTGTTCTATTACGGCGGCGGCTGGCGGTCCGGCGACAAGGCGGCCTATCGCTTCGTCGGCCGCAGCCTGGCGGCCTGCGGTGCGATCGTGGCGATTCCGGATTACCGCGTTTGGCCGGATGCCGGGTTCGACGGGTTCATGGCCGATGCCGCCGCCGCCGCTGCCACGGCGCGGCGGGAGGGCCTTCGCCGCGGTGGCGATCCCCGCCGGTTCGTCCTGATGGGCCACTCGGCCGGCGCGCACATCGCGACGATGCTGGCCCTCAACCCCGCCTGGCTGGCGCCGGATGCCCGCGCTGCGATTTCCGGGGTCATCGGCCTCGCCGGTCCCTACGATTTCCTGCCGCTGAAAGACCCGGTGCTGGAAAAGATTTTCGCGCCGGTCGGACCCCGAACCCAGCCGATCGCCTTCGCCGCGAACGCCACGGCGCCAATGTTGCTGGCGACCGGCGCCGAGGATACGACGGTTTTTCCCGCCAACTCGATTCGGCTGGGACAGCAGGTGCGCGCCGCCGGCGGACGGGCGGAGACGATCGTTTACAAGGGGATCGGCCACGTTCAGGTCGCCGCCGCTTTGGCCGCGCCGGTTCGCTTTCTCGCCCCCGTCCGTGCCGATATCTGCCGGTTTCTGGGACTGGCGGGCGCGACATGATCCTTCTGATTATCGGGATGGGGATTGCCCTCAGCCTCGCGATGGCGGGCGGCTGGTGGTTTCAGTGGCGCATGGCCAACGCGGGCTGGGTCGATGTTGTCTGGACCTTCGCCACTGGCGCGGTCGCAGCAGGCGGCGCGCTGTGGCCATTGGGCACGCCCGTCACCCTCCGCAGCCTCTGTTTGGCGCTGATGGCCGCCGTCTGGGCTGCCCGACTGGGCTTACATTTGCGCGCCCGCGTTCTCAGCCGCCCGGAGGACGCGCGTTACGCCGGTTTCCGTCGCGACTGGGGCGAGAGTTTTCAATCGCGGCTGTTCTGGTTCCTGCAAATACAGGCGGCCGCCGCTTGGCTGCTGGCCATCGCGATGGCCGTCGCGGCGCGCAATCCCGCCCAAGGATTTCGGTGGATCGACGCGGTTGGGCTGGCGATCCTGGCGATTTCCATTGCGGGCGCCGGCATCGCGGACCGCCAGCTCGCCCACTTCGCCGCCCGTCCGGAAAACAAAGGCGGCGTGTGCGACCGCGGCCTGTGGTCCTGGTCGCGCCACCCCAATTACTTCTTCGAGTTTCTGGGCTGGTGCGCCTGGCCGCTGTTCGCGATCGGTCCGGACTGGGGTCATGGATGGCCTTGGGGCTGGCTCGCTTTGGCCGCGCCCGCGCTGATGTATTGGCTGCTGGTGCATGTCTCCGGCATCCCCCCACTGGAAAAATCGATGCTGGAAACGCGCGGCGACGCCTGGTTGGCTTATGCGCGCCGCGTCAGCGCCTTCGTTCCACTGCCCCCCAAATCCGAGGTCTCCCCATGAGCGCGATCGCCGCCACGACATCGATCCTGGAACGCTTTCCCGTGCCCGACCCAGTCCTGCGCGCGGGCATCCGCCACCTGGTCGGGCGCACGCACCGGCGCATGTCCGCTGCGCCGCCGGATGGCGATCGCGCGTTCGCGTTGGGCATGGCGGCGCATCCGATCGCCGAGCACACACGGGAAGCCAACGATCAGCATTACGAACTGCCCGCCGCGTTCTTTGGGATGGTTCTCGGGCCGCATCGCAAATACTCAAGCTGTTTGTTCCAATCGGATAACGATACCCTGGAACAGGCGGAAGCGCAGGCGCTGGCCGAGACCTGCGCCCATGCCGATCTGCGCGATGGGCAGGACATCCTGGAACTGGGCTGCGGCTGGGGTTCGCTGTCGCTGTGGATGGCCGCGCGTTACCCCGGCGCACGCATTCTCGCGGTGTCCAATTCGGCCTCGCAACGCGCGTATATCGAGACAACCGCGCGCGCCCGCAGTCTGACCAACCTTGCCATCGTCACCGCCGACATGAACGATTTCGATACAGACCGGCGCTTCGACCGGATCGTTTCGGTGGAAATGTTCGAGCACATGGCGAACTGGGAGGCACTGCTCACCCGCGCCCGAACCTGGATCCGGGCGGATGGGCGCTTGTTCCTGCACGTGTTCACCCATGCGACCGCGCCCTATCGTTTCGACGTGCGCGACCCCGCCGACTGGATCGCGCGTCATTTCTTCACCGGCGGGATCATGCCAAGCCACGGGCTGGCCCAACAATTTCCGGGGTTGTTCGCGGTGGAACAGGATTGGCGCTGGGATGGACGGCATTACCAGCGGACGGCGGAGGCCTGGCTGAAGAATTACGACGCCCATGCCAAGGAAATCGGCGTGCTGCTGCAAGACGTTTATGGCGATGAGGCCGGTCTGTGGCGGCGCCGCTGGCGGCTGTTTTTCCTCGCCGTGTCC
>JAYWAX010000006.1:0-2723 GCA_043782125.1 Acetobacteraceae bacterium
GCTGCCGGCACCGGTGATCCAGGCGATCTTTCCCGCGAGTTTGGCCACCGGCGGTTCCTCCTTGGTCGGTTTGTCGTGTCCGGTCATTCAAGGATGCCGGGACCAGGAGAGCAAGTCCCCGGACCTGCTCCGCGCGGAAACCGGCGGCGCTGGCGAAACGAGGCTCAGACGAACAGCAGATCCGCGCGCCGGAACACGCAATGCAGGGAGATCGGATAGGATTTGTTCACTTCCAGCACCGCGGGTTTCTTGAAACCTTCCACCAGCGTGGCGATCAGCCCCTGGTTGCCGGCCCAGAGCGAACAGTGTTTGATGTAGGCGGCGATTTCCAGCACCGAGGCGGTGCGCGCGTGGATCAGGGAGACGCGGTATTCCACCTGGAAACGGCTGTGCTCGTCCGGCAGACCCAGGAACAGGCCCTGCGGGCCAAGCCCTTGCGTGACGAGGTTGTCGTAGAAGGGATTATGCACGGGACCGCTGCCGAGATACCGCCCCGTGCGGCTGACCAGAAGACGCGGACCGGCGGGAAAATCCGGCCCAGGGAGAGGGATCGCGTCAGGCAGGGTCAGCCAGGGTTCGATATGGTTGCCTGCCTCCACCGCTCGCCCGAACGCGAGGTAATAGCTGTCCACCAGATTGCTGGCGGCCATGCCCGCCAGTTCGCGGAAACGATCCAGGTCGTAATCGACCGTCTCGCCCTGGAACGGCCTGACCGCGCCGATATAGGGTTGCAGTTCCAGGAAAGGCCGCAGGCTATCGTATCCCGCGCGGTCCAGCCTGACCTCGCCTCCATCGTCGACGCCGATCTCCAGGTACAGGTCGCCGCCGCCAAGGGAGCGTATGAAGGGCAGACTCCATACGATGTCGCCGGGTTTCCCGCTATGCCTGAAACTGGGCATTTTCCTCCCCTCTCCCCGTGGCCTTTCCCTGTTCCGTCCCGTGTTCCGCCCCTTGGCCCACTCCTTCGATGGGGTGCCTCAGCCCTTGTCCGAGGCCCAGACGCGGTATTCCCGCCAGCCAATGTCCAGATAATGCACGCCGGGATCGACGCCCGCCGCCGCCACATCGGGATTGGCCAGAAGATATCCGTCCGGATCGAAATCCGGCGGCGGGGTCAGGGGTATGGCGCGCGGCACCGGCGGCGGGAAAAACCGCGTGCGGGGCCAGGAAAGCGCCTCCCTTTGGCTTTTTTGTTCCGAACCCACCTCTTCTGAAACCATGTTCGCGGGCGCGGCGGCGGTTCCGGCCGGGCGCGGCGGGCGGACGGTCACGCCACAGGAGGCGAGAGCCCAACCGGATCCTTCCGTGATGATATCGAAACGCGGGGACATACGGGCATATTTCAGGCTGCGATGGTGCTTGATGTGATGCGTATCGTCCAGCAGCAGGAAGAAAGGTTTTTCCCCCATGGCGCGCAGCACGGTCTGGAATTCCAGCAGACCGATGCCGCCCGCCGAGTCCAGCACGATCAGGGGCCGGTGGCCGCGATGCACGGCCAGCAGGCGGGACAGCAGATCCTCCCCGTCCCACAGCAACGCTCTCGCCCCTTCTTCCAGCCCCACATCCCCGGCGAAACCGATCTGGCCCCGCAACTCCTTCTTGTAGAAGGCCACGGGGTCGTCCGTATCATCGACATAGATGCCCGGATGGCTGGCGTGATCGTGCAGCATCTCGTCCGCGTCGAGAAAGCGCAAGGCCGTTTCGAGGGCGATCGAGCAGCCCCAGCGGCACTCGACGAAGGGAAAGGCGCGCAGGTTGTTCTTGGCGTGACACCAGTTGGAAAAATTGACCTCCATCGTCACGAAGCGTTTCGGGAGCGCCGTGGCGGAGAAACACCCCGCGATGAACCGGGTCGAGCCGGTGCCGAGATAGGTGCCGGTTTCCACCACCACGTCGATACCGGCCAGCGCGATCAGACGCCGCAATTGTCCTGTCAGCACCGGATCGTCCCGCATCGTCATGGAGGCATCGGGACAGAGCGCGTAATGTTCCGTCGCATCCTCCTGTTTCCCGCTCCCGCGTGGCGGTCGTGTGGTGGAAGATGATCGGGGTTTTGCCCCGGACCTCGCTGGGAGGCCTTGCCTCCCGGACATCCACCGTCGTGCCCTGGCACGTCACGCGCCCGTGTGTCCAACACCTCATATGCCCGCGTGCCAAGCACGACGCGGGCCGTTGTCAGGCGCGGTTCCGACGCCGTGCCGGTTCACCGCTTACAGACGTAAGTGGCACGGACACGCCCGTCGCTACGGGTGTTCAGGCTTTCCAGCACCGCCAGGTTGCGGTTGAAAATATTGCACTGCTGGTTCGCGACATCCTGCGCGTACGCCATCTCCCCTTCTGGACGGGAGGCGAAGTCGAGCAGCACGGAATCCGGGTTGGACGCGATGAATTCGACCGTCCGACCAAGTTTGGCTGGGCCCATGCCGATCATCGAGCCCACCCTCTCGCATCCGCCAAGGCTGGCCGCCACGCAACTCAGGATCACAATCGTGGCCGTCTTCATCAAAAACCGTCCTTCTCATGGGTCGTAGCGCACGGATCTCCGAATATCCGGGATATCCGAAGGTCCGGCACCGCGTTTACGATAACCAAGCGTATCCGCTCCCCCCGCCACTGGCAAGGCAAACGCGTTCACGGCATGATCGCCCGTCACTCATACCGGAGCCCGTCATGCGGTCGCCACCGAATACCCCGTCCTTGGCCGCCCAGGGGACCGAACGTAC
>JAYWAX010000007.1:0-2718 GCA_043782125.1 Acetobacteraceae bacterium
TCCGAGAATCCGCGATCGCCCTGGGTGCGCCCAAATGGAAGATGATCTCGCTGATCTGCTACCGCGCCGCGCGCCAGGGCATCGCCACCGGCATCCTGCTGGCCATCGCCCGCATCTCCGGCGAAACCGCGCCGCTGCTGTTCACCAGCCTTGGCAATCTGAACTGGTCGCTCGATCTCAGTAAACCGATGGCGAGTCTTCCGGTTACCATCTATCAATATGCGGGATCGGCGTTTCAGGACTGGGTCGATCTCGCCTGGGCCGGCGCCCTGCTGATCACCGCCGCCGTGCTTGCCGTCAACATTATCGCCCGTACCCTGCTCCGGGGCCGGAAGTGAGGATCGCATGAGTACCACCATGGAACACACGCAGAGGTTCGGCAGCGTCCAGACGCGCCCGGAAACGGACATCGCCGCCGCGAAGATTTCCATCGAAAACCTGGATTTTTTCTATGGCGAGCATCGCGCGCTGAAAAGCATCGATCTGATGCTGCCAGAACGCCAGGTCACCGGCATGATCGGCCCGTCCGGTTGCGGAAAATCCACCCTTCTGCGCGTGCTGAACCGCATGTACGACCTGTATCCCGGACAACGCGCCACGGGTGCCGTCATGATGGAAGGCGAAAACCTGATCGCGCCCGATATGGATGTGAACAGCCTGCGCGCGCGCATCGGCATGGTATTCCAAAAACCCACCCCCTTCCCCATGACGATTTTCGAAAACATCGCCTTCGGGGTAAAGTTGCACGAGAAACTCTCGAAATCCGAAATGGAAGAGCGGGTGGAATGGTCGCTCACCCGCGGCGCCCTGTGGGGCGAGGTCAAGGACCGGCTGCATACCTCCGCGATGGGCCTGTCCGGCGGCCAACAGCAGCGCCTGTGCATCGCCCGCACCATCGCCGTGCGTCCCGAAGTGATCCTGCTGGACGAACCGACCAGCGCGCTCGACCCGATCAGCACCCTGAAGATCGAGGAACTGATCGACGAATTGAAGAACGACTTTACCATCGCGATCGTCACGCATAACATGCAACAAGCAGCTCGCTGCGCCGATCGGGTCGCGTTCTTTTACCTGGGCGAAATGGTCGAGGTCGCCCCGGCAGCCCAATTGTTCACCGCGCCGAAAGAAAAGCGGACCCAGGATTACGTCACCGGCCGGTTCGGCTGATCCAGAAAGGAGTCGAAACCATGTCGGAACAATCCGAACATTTCGTCAAAAGCTATGACAACGACCTGAAAAAACTCACCGACATGCTGTTGCGCATGGGCGGCATCGTCGAAACCCAGGTCTCCCTGGCCGCCGAAGCGATGCTGGAGCACAACGCCGAAGCCGCCAGCCGCGCGGTCGAAGAAGACGCGAAAGTGGACGCGCTGGAACGCGAAATCGAACAATTCGTCGTCCGCATGCTGGCCCTGCGCCAGCCAATGGCCGCCGATCTTCGCCTTGTCGTCGCCGCGTTGAAAGTCACCGGCGATCTGGAGCGCATCGGCGATTACGCCGCCAATGTCGCCAAGCGCAGCATCGTCCTCGCCCAATATCCCGTCCCTTTTGCCATGGGCGGACTGGGCCACATGGCCAATTTGGTGCAAGAACAACTGCGCACCATCATCGACGCGCTTGGCACCGCCGACGCGGAAAAAGCCGTCGAGGTCTGGCGCTCGGATCGCGCGGTGGACGATATCTACAACACCATCTTCCGCGAATTGATTACGTATATGATGGAAGACCCGCGCAATATCACACCCTGCACCCATCTTCTGTTCATCGCCAAAAACCTGGAACGGATCGGCGATCACACCACCAACATCGCCGAAACAATCCACTACGCCGTCAAAGGCGAGGTTCTGCCCGACGTCCGCCCGAAAGGCACCAACGCTTCCTATGCGGTCGTGCGTCCAAAGGAATGAAAGGGCCAACAAACGTGCCAGATAGTTTTTCGAGCCTGCCCAAACCGCTCGCGCTGGTGGTCGAGGACGAAGCCGCGCTCGCCACGATGCTGCGCTACAATCTGGAAAAACAGGGCTACCGGGTCGCCGAGGCCGCCGACGGACAGGAAGCCCTGAACCTGATCCAGGAAGAAAAACCAGATGTCGTGCTGCTGGACTGGATGCTGCCCACACTGTCCGGCATCGAAGTCTGCCGGCAAATCCGGCGCGAATCCGCAACACGCGACATGCCCGTCATCATGCTGACCGCGCGCACCGAAGACCGCGACGCCGTGCGCGCCCTGAACACCGGCGCCGACGATTACATCACCAAACCGTTCAACATCGACGCCCTGCTGGCCCGCATGCGCGCCTTGCTGCGCCGCGCGAACGCTGTCCCGGAAAAAGGCCATCTGAGCTTCCAGGACATCGAAATGGACCTCACGACCCACCGCGTCACCCGTGCCCAGCGCCGTGTGCATCTGGGACCGACGGAATTCAGGCTGCTGGAATTTTTCCTGCGATATCCGCGCCGCGTGTTCTCCCGCGAAGAACTGCTCGACGCCGTCTGGGGACACGACATCCATGTCGAACTCCGCACCGTCGATGTCCATATCCGCCGCCTGCGCAAATCCATGAACGACGAAGGCGAGGCCGACCTGGTCCGGACCGTCCGCGCGGCAGGCTACGCTCTGGACACAGAAGCGGCCTGAGCGGGCGTTCGCGCGGTTGACGCGCCGGGGCTCTGCCCCCGTCCCCGCGAGGGCTTTGCCCCTCGACCCCACCAGGGCCT
>JAYWAX010000008.1:0-2709 GCA_043782125.1 Acetobacteraceae bacterium
GGAATTCTCCACCGCCGCCTTCGCGTTGAAGGACAAGGAAATCACCCAGACACCGGTGAAGACGCAGTTCGGCTGGCACGTGGTGCAAACGCTGGATCGCCGCGCCTCCCCGCCGCCGCCATTCGAGCAGGCGAAGGAGCAACTGCGCCAGCAGATGATCAATGAGGAGGTCCGCAAGGTTTTGACGCGGGCGCGCGCGGGCGTGACGGTCGAACGGTTCAACCTCGATGGCACCCCGGCACGCGCGACCGATCAGATCGTGCCGCCTCCCGCCGCGAAATAAGCAACGCCCGTGTCTGGTAACGATCCGCGCGGGAGAGACTGCCCGCCGGGGAACTTAACGCTGGGCGGGCGAGATCGCGCGCGCGGCGATCGGATCGACTGAAAGACAGAAAGAAGGCAGGAAACCCATGACCAGCGCCGTTTCGCCCCTCGCCGTCGCCATGCCCGCTCTGCCGCCTTTGGCGGGCGTGCGCCTGAACGCGGCGGCGGCGGGGATCCGATACCAGGGGCGTACCGACCTTGTGATGATCGAGGTGCCGGCGGGCAGCACCGTCGCCGGCGTCTTTACCAGCAACAAATGTCCGGGCGCGCCGGTCGATTGGTGCCGCGACGCGTTGAAGGGCGGCAAAGCGCGTCTGGTCGTCGTCAACGCGGGCAATGCCAATGTCTTCACCGGCAAAGCCGGGCGCGATGCCACGGCGGCGACGGCCAAGGCGGCGGCGGCACTCGCGGATTGCGCGGCGTCGGAGGTTTTCGTGGCCTCCACCGGCGTGATTGGCGAGGTGTTGCCGTATGAAAAGCTGATCGCCGCCCTCCCCGCTTTGCACGCGGGTCTGCATGCCAATGGCTGGCAGGAAGCGGCGCGCGGGATCATGACGACCGATACGTTTCCCAAGGCGTCGACGCGCGTGGCGAAAATCGGCGGCAAGGCGGTGCGGATCACGGGCATCGCCAAGGGCAGCGGCATGATCGCGCCGGATATGGCGACGATGCTGTGCTTCGTCTTCACCGATGCCGCGATTCCGGCGGACGCATTGCAGAAGATGCTGAAGAAAGGTGTCGATCCCAGCTTTAATTGCACGACGGTGGATTCCGATACATCGACCTCCGATACCGTCATGTTGATCGCCACCGGCCAGGCGGGGAACCCCGAGGGACCGTTGGGCGATTTCAGCAAAAAACTAAGCGCGGTGCTGATGGATCTGGCGTTGCAGGTCGTACGCGATGGCGAGGGCGCGCAAAAGCTGGTCAAAATCGAAGTCACTGGCGCGGTATCGGCGAAATCCGCCAAGAAGATCGGCATGTGCATCGCCAACTCGCCGCTGGTGAAAACGGCGATCGCGGGCGAGGACGCCAATTGGGGCCGCATCGTGATGGCCGTTGGCAAGGCGGGCGAACCGGCCGATCGCGACAAGCTGTCGATCGGTGTCGGCGGCGTCTGGATGGCGCGCGAAGGCGGTGTCGTGCCAGGTTACGACGAAACCCCCGTGGTCGCGCACATGAAGGGCCGGGAAATCGACATGGTCGTCGATATCGGGCTCGGGCAGGGCAAGGCGACGGTGTGGACCTGCGACCTGACGCATGGTTATATCGACATCAACGGCTCCTACCGTTCCTGACAAAACAAGGAAACTCCGAGATGGCTTTTTACGAACTGCGCCAATACAAAGTGCTGCCCGGCAAGATGGACGAATGGGTCAAAATCATGGAGGAGGAAATCATCCCCTTTCAGGTGTCCAAGGGCATGGTTATCACCTCGTCGTCGCGGGGCGAAACGGATGACTCCGTGTATGTGTGGGTCCGCCGCTTCGCCAGCGAGGAACAACGGGTTCAGCAGTACAAGGACGTCTACGAGTCCGACTTTTGGAAGACACAAATCGCGCCGCGCGTGCCGTCGTGCCTGGATCGTTCCGCGATCGTGGTGACGCGTCTGGTGCAAACGCCGCGCTCTCCGCAGCAGTAATCCCCTGGGCCTTGCCCCCGTGGGCCGCGAAGAGCGGTCCACGCCAGCAAAGGCTTCGCCGCTGGACCGCGATCGGTTGGGCATACGAGGCGGGAGCCATTTCGATTCGATGGTGGCCAATGCTCGCCACACAAAGAACGTTCGGGGCCGCGAGACCGGCGTGAAGAGCGGCGAGTGGATCGCCGATCCGGCCTGCCACGGCATCGGCAGAGAGGCGCTTTCCAAAGTTTATCGTGGCCACGCTCGCAATGGCCCTCCGCGCCCGATGGCACGCCGAGGGACGAGCCGTGCCGCAGACAGGGCGTCGCGCCGGGTCAATCGTTCCGGCGGATTGGTATGACATGACAAGCCCAGCGTTGGCGGGTTCGAAAGGCCGGCTCTTCGCGGCCCAGGGGGGTAGCGCCTCAACATATCCACAGCCGCAACCGATCGCCGGGGCATCGGCATCCCAGCGGCGGCGCATATAAGATCGAGACGCGGACACGTGGCCTGGCCGCCCGTAAAAAAAACTTCGCTGGCTACTGGCCGAATCCGATTCAGACTCATACGATCCACGTCACGGCGCCGCGAATCGGCCGGTACGGCGCTCCAACCCGTGCATTGTCGTGCCGGGGGACGCCGGTAAACCGTTTTCGCATCGAGTCACAAAGGGAAACACCCATGTCAAAAGCCTTTCTTGCTCAGGTCCTGAAAGAATCCGTCGAACTGACGGGCGCTGCGGCCAATCGCGCGGCTGGCGATCT
>JAYWAX010000009.1:0-2708 GCA_043782125.1 Acetobacteraceae bacterium
CTGTATGGCCCCCCAACAGAATCCATTGACAACCCCTCCCCCTCCTCCGGCACACTCCCCTCTCCAACCGGAGCACCCATTTGCGCCAGCCCGCTTGACCAGGGGCGTCAGCCCGACGATTCCTCCCGCCGATCCCACCGGGCCAGTCCGTTGGGGCACGGCGGAGATCGGTCGATGACATCAGGGGCAACCACCACACTCTCCACCATGGCCCGCAAGCGTCTGCACGTGATCACCTGGGGCTGCCAGATGAACGTGTACGACAGCGGCCGAATGGCCGACGTGCTTGCGCCTCTGGGTTACGCGCCGGTCGACACGCCCGATGGCGCCGACATGGTCATCCTCAACACCTGCCACATCCGCGACAAAGCCGCCGAAAAGGTGTTCTCCCAGCTTGGGCGTTTGCGCCTCCTGAAGGACGCGTCCGGCGGGCGCATGATCCTCGCCGTCGCGGGCTGCGTGGCGCAGGCCGAGGGCAAGGAAATCCTCGCCCGCGCGCCTTATGTCGATATCGTCCTGGGCCCGCAGACCTACCATCGCCTGCCGGAAATGGTGGCCCAGGCGGCAAGGGCCGGCGGGGCGGTGATCGAGACCGACTTCCCGGCGGAGGACAAATTCGACCACCTGCCGGAACAATCGGCGCCCCAGGGAGTCACCGCGTTCCTGACGGTGCAGGAAGGCTGCGACAAGTTTTGCAGTTTTTGCGTCGTTCCGTACACCCGCGGCGCCGAGCAAAGCCGCGCCGCCGTCGCGATCCTGGCCGAAGCCCGCCGCCTGATCGCACAGGGCTCGCGCGAAATCACGCTGCTTGGCCAGAACGTCAACGCCTGGCACGGGGCGGCGCCGGATGGCACGGATTGGGGGCTTGGCCACCTGCTGCGCGCGATGGCGGAGCTGCCGGGTCTGGCGCGGCTGCGTTACGCGACCTCGCATCCCCGCGACATGGACGACGGCCTGATCGCCGCGCATCGCGACCTGCCGATGCTGATGCCGCTGCTGCATCTGCCGGTGCAGTCGGGCTCCGACCGTATCCTGGCGGCGATGAACCGCAAGCACACCGCGGACGACTACCGCCGCCTGGTGGCAAGGCTGCGCGCGGCGCGGCCGGACCTCGCGTTGTCGTCCGACTTCATCGTCGGCCATCCCGGCGAAACCGAGGCGGATTTCGAAGCGACGATGGCACTGGTCCGCGATACCGGGTTCGCGCAGGCGTACAGCTTCAAATACTCGCAACGGCCGGGTACCCCGGCGGCGGGCGCGCCGGGCCAGGTGCCGGAACCCGAGAAGGACCGCCGCCTGCAAGTCTTGCAAGCCGAGTTGCGCGACCAGCAAATCCGCTTCAACGCCGCCTGTGTCGGTACCGAAATGAAAATTCTGTTCACCGGCCCAGGCCGCCACCCCGGCCAGATCGCCGGACGGTCACAATATCTTCAACCCACCCACGCCCTGGGCGCGTCCACACTCATCGGACAAGATCTGCCGGTGCGAATCCAGGCGGCTCTGCCAAACTCGTTATCGGGAACCCTTATCCAGGAGAGACTCAGCGCTTGACCCAGATCGCCGGATCCTTCGCCCCCGCGGGCGCACCCTCCGCAACCTCGCCCACTGGCGTATCGCCTGTTGGCGGCAAGGCCATCACCGTCCAGTTCAACGACAACCTGCTGCTGCCGTTGTTGCTGGGGGATCACGACCGGCATCTGGTCCGGATCGAGCAGGCGTTGGGGGTCCGGCTGTCGTGCCGGGGAAACCGGATCGCGATCGCCGGCGACACGGCGAAGGTGGAGGCGGCGCAATCGGCGCTGCAAGGCCTGTGGCGGCGCCTGGAACGCGGCGAAAGCGTGGGGCGCCCGGACGTGGAGGCAGCGATCAAAATGGTGGAGGTGGATAACGATCCGCGGCTGCCGCTGTCCGACATGCCCGCGATCCGGACCCGCAAGGGCGCTGTCGGCCCGCGCAGCCCAGGCCAGGTCGGGTATATGGAGGCGCTGGCCTCGCACGAGATGGTGTTTGGGGTTGGTCCGGCGGGCACCGGCAAGACCTATCTCGCGGTCGCGCAGGCGGTGGCGATGTTGCAGGCGGGGAAGGTGGACCGGATCGTGCTGTCCCGGCCAGCGGTCGAGGCGGGGGAGCGACTGGGGTTTCTGCCGGGCGATATGAAGGAAAAGGTCGATCCTTACCTGCGGCCATTATACGATGCGCTGCACGATATGATGCCCGCCGATCAGGTGGTCCGCCGCCTGACCAATGGCGAAATCGAGGTCGCCCCCCTGGCCTTCATGCGCGGGCGCACTTTGGCGCATTCCTTCGCCATCCTGGACGAGGCGCAGAACACCACCGCCGTCCAAATGAAAATGTTCCTGACCCGGATGGGCGAGGGCACGCGCATGGTCATCACCGGGGACTTAACCCAGGTGGATTTGCCGGCGGGCATTCGCTCCGGCCTGCGCGACGCGCTGGACACGGTGGAGGGGGTGCAGGGCATCAAAGTCGTGCGCTTCGAAAACCGGGACGTGGTGCGCCACCCCTTGGTGGGGCGGATTGTCGATGCTTACGACCAGCGGGCGGCGGCGGAGGGGGATACGCGGCGGGAGGCGGGGGTGCGGGGCGAGTAGCGGAACGGCCGACCTTCTTCGCGGTTTGTCCAAAGCCCGTTCGTGTTGCTTGCCCGGACATCCGGTCAATGATAGAAACCGATCATGCTGATCACG
>JAYWAX010000010.1:0-7439 GCA_043782125.1 Acetobacteraceae bacterium
CTTTTGCCAGTCCAGCACCGCAAATCGTGGATGGTCCGCCTTCGCGGACCATGACGGGATCGTTTGGACCGTTCGACTCGTTAATCTTTGGGCGTCGCCATAGCGAACGGTCCATCGTTCGTGCCGTTGGTATTGCCGGGTGTCGCGGACAACGCATCGGCGATCGCGCTATATCGCCGCCCGGGATTCGCGTCCTTGTGCGAAGACCGCGTCTGGGCGAACCGATCCGCGTTGGCGTGAAACAGGTTTGGCGCGATCCGGTTTCGTGACAGACTACCGCCCGGCGGACAAAGCGCGCTGCCAGGCTGGTCAAAGGGAAAGGCATCGGTTTTGAACGATCGTCCGGACGGCATCGCAGTGGGGCAGGCGAAGCGCGCCATCGACAAGCGCCAGCCGGATGCGGCCCCCGCCTCCGTGTTGGCGCGGACCCGCATGATCGGCCGCTTCCGCCGCCGCGCCGCGATGCTGAAGCTGGAAGCCTTCCTTGGCGTGACCGCCATCGCGGCCGTTCTTGGCGGCGGCGCTTATTTGCTGCGGGAGGCCGGGCGTTTCACCCTGGATGAAATTCAAATCGTGCGCGGCCCGGCGTTCGACCGCCGCGCACGCCTGGAAGCCGATGAATCGGCGATCCGCGCCGGCAAGGAAACGATCGTGCAGACCCGGCAGGCGATCGTTGCCCGGTCGGTACTGGAATCCGTGTTGGACCAAAAGCGAATTGGGGTACTGGACGCCGATACGGTCATTTCCAGTATGTGGTTCACCGATGCGGCACATGGATGGGCCGCGGGCTCTCAGGGCACAATACTGACGACCACCGATGCAGGTACCACCTGGACCAAGCGGTCGAGCGGCACGCGGGAAGATTTGTTCTGCGTGCGTTTCGCGGACGATCTGAACGGATGGGCTGTGGGCGAGAAAGGCACCATCGTTGCCAGTAACGATGGCGGCGCCACATGGCAGCCGCGCGACAGCGGCACCGCGGCGCCGCTGACCAGCCTGACATTCTCCGGACGCGACCACGTCTGGGCTGCCGGCGGGGCGGGCACCATTCTGGCCAGTGCCGATGGCGGCGCCACCTGGCGCAAGGCGGAGACCGGGGTCGCCCATGCCCTGTCCTCCATCCATTTCGCCAGCACGACCCACGGTTGGGCTGTCGGTCTGGGCGGCACCATCCTGTCCACCGTCGATGGCGGCGCGGCGTGGCGCAAACGCGACAGCGGCACCTCGAATTCGCTCGCCAGCGTGCATTTTATCGACACCGCGCGCGGTTGGGCGGCCGGCGGCGGGGGCATTATGCTCGCCACGCTGGACGGCGGCGCCAGTTGGTGGAAACGCGAAACCGGGGTCGCGAATTTTCTGACCGAGGTCCGGTTCTCCGGGCTTAGACGCGGGCTCGCGGTGGGGCGGGAGGGCACGATCCTGGCCACGCTCGATGGCGGGCAGACCTGGCGCAAACGCGACGGCGTGACGTCCAACGACATTTACGCGATGCATTTCGCCGACCCTGACCGGGTGTGGCTGGCCGGCGGCAAGGGCGCCATCCTGGGCTCCGACGACGGCGGATCGGCGTGGCGCGCCCGGGACAGCGGCGTCGCGAACGGCCTGACCGCGGTTTTTTTCGCGGATCATCGCCACGGTTGGGCCGTGGGCGATGCGGGCACGATCCTGGTCACGGCGGACGCGGGCGCGAGCTGGACGAAGACGCAAAGCGGCACCCGCGCCGATCTGCGCGGGACGGCGTTCGTATCGCCCGGCAAAGGGTGGGCCGTGGGCATCGGCGGAACTATCCTGGCCACCGGCGACGGCGGCGCGACCTGGCGGGCGCAGTCCAGCGGCACATCGTCTGGACTTGCCGATGCCGCCTTCGTCAACGACTCGGCCGGTTGGGCCGTGGGCGAGGCGGGCACCGTCCTGGCCACGGCGGATGGCGGCGCGACCTGGCGGAAACAGGACAGTTTCGTTCGCGACGATCTGCGCGGCGTGTTTTTCCTCGACGCCGCGCATGGCTGGATCGTGGGGACCAATGGGACGATCCTGTCGACAGCCGATGGCGGCGCGACCTGGCGATCCCGGGACAGCGGGATCCGCGACGAGTTGTTCCGCGCGTCGTTCGCGGATGCGGCCACCGGTTGGGTGGCGGGCGCAGGCGGCACGATCCTGGCCACGACCGATGGCGGCGCGACCTGGCGGCGTCAGCCCAGTGGAGTCTACTCCGATTTGCACGGGCTTTGGTTCGCCGATCCTCGCCGTGGTTGGGCCGCGGGCGCGAACGGGGCGCTGCTGGTCACGGTCAATGGCGGCCTGACCTGGCAAAGCCGCGACACCGGTGGCGAAACCCCGTTTCTGGGCATGGCGCCGGCCGGGCCGAACCGCGTGTGGCTGGCGGGCGGCAACGGCACGATGCAGTCCTTCGCCACGCCCGATCTGCGCCCGGTGGCCGGGGCGGAACACATGGCAGAGATGGTGACGGCGCTGCGCGATGCCGGGATCGGCGAGGACGCGGTCGATGCGCCGTTGCGCGCTTTCGCGGCGGCCGACACCGATCTGACCGAACGCCAGGCCCGCATCGCGCGCGAACGAGCGGCGGCGGCGGACGACCGGCCCGGTACGGCGCTGTCGATGCTTTTCGCAGACCCGATGCTCGCGATCGGTTTCAATCGGTTGGGGATTGGGATTTTCATGCTGGTGACGACGGGGCTCCTGGCTCTGGGCACACGGCGGGCGTTGCGCATGGCAGCGCATGCGACGGTGTGCGCCGACGCGGCGACCTTGTCCGGTGGCGCGATCGCAAGCGACACGACAGAAAACGGCCTGGCGGCGCTCGTGGCCGCGTTGTCGCACAGAAGCCGTTAATCCGATGGGACAGCGGGCGGACCGGCATGAATTGGACGGCCGAACAGCGCGAAGACCTGTGGCAACGACCAGTCAGGATCGTATTAAATACACTTTCTCAAAATAGATCGTTTTGTTTGACTCGTAACCATGCTATAAAACTGCGGAGATTTGCTTTTCGCGCGCGATCGCGAGGCTTCCACGATGACGCTTCCGAAGCGGCCGCGGGGTTGGCCGGCATGGTCGAGGACATCGATCGCCGGCGACGGAGACTGCATGTTTCTGGTGGAGGATACGCCCGTGACGAAAACATTGGCCACGCATCGATTTTCGCCGATCCTTTTCTGTGCCGTGCTGGCGGGCCTGTGCGCTGCGCCGATGTTCTCGCCAGTGCTCGCGGGACAAATCGCGCTGACCAGTGTTGCGGGGTTCCCGAACGAAAGAACCTTTAACGATCCACCGGGCAACGCCATCGATGGCGACACCAACACCTATACCTGGGTGACACAGCCCAATAATACCGCAGCTCCGTCATACCTGGCGGTGGGATTCGACGCCGCCACAATCGACCGTATTCGCCTTTGGAAGATCCCCTATGGCGGCGGCGGCAATAATTCCAAGAATTTGATTATTCAATATACAGTGGATACGGGGCCGCTCAGTGCCCGATCCTATACCACGGTGGCCGATCTGATCAGTGGCTACGCCGGGACCGAGATATGGGACGGGCAGGTCAATCTGAACGGGACCGTCCTGAATGACGTTCTGGACAGCACGCTGGTTGGTTGGGGCTCTCTGACCTTCGATCCGGTGGCCGCGACCGGGATCCGGATCGGTTTCAGTAACCCGAACCCGATCGTTCCGTTTTGCGACGGCAGCACCGCCAATCAGACCTGCAACCATTACCGCGTTGCGGAGTTCCAGGTCTACGATTCGCCCATTCCCGAACCCCTGTCGCTGATCGTGTTTGGCGCGGCGCTCGCCGGTCTGGGCGCCGCGCGGCGGGTCCGCGTCTGAACCTTCGGGGCAGCGGATGTGCCCGGTCTTGAAGAATACGGGGTACCGGGTTTGAATCGCGGACCATGAACTTTCCCCGTGAAGCGGCCCAACCTGCGCCGGCGCCCTTTGTCTGGGCTGGTCTGCGCCTCGACCGGCCCGGGATCATGGGGGTGCTGAACGTCACGCCCGACAGTTTCAGCGACGGGGGGCGGCACGGGGGGCACCACGGACCGGACAACGCGGTGGCGGCGGGCCTCGCCATGCGCGACGACGGCGCCGATATCGTCGATGTCGGTGGCGAGAGCACACGGCCCGGCGCGGCGCCCCTGTCCCCCGAGGACGAACAGGCGCGGATCGTGCCGGTCATTCGCGCGCTGGCGGCGGCGGGCGTGCTTGTGTCGGTGGATACGCGTCATGCCGCGACCATGGCGGCGGCGCTGGACGCGGGGGCCACAATCGTCAACGACGTCTCCGCCCTGACCCACGATCCCGACGCGGCGGCGCTGGTCGCGGCGCGCGGCTGTCCGGTCGTGCTGATGCACATGCGCGGCTCGCCCGCGACGATGTATGCCGAAGCCGTCTATGGCGATGTCGTGGCGGAGGTCGCGGCGGAGCTGGCGGACCGCGTCGCGGCGGCGGCGGCGGCGGGCATTGCGCGCGCGGCCATGGCGATCGATCCCGGATTCGGCTTCGCCAAACGCCCGGAACACTCGCTGGCCCTGCTGCGCGGCCTGTCCCGGCTTCGCCGCATGGGTTTGCCGATCCTGGCCGGGGTCTCTCGAAAGGGGTTCATCGGGGCGGCGGGCGGCGAAGCGGATCCGGCGCGCCGTTTCCCGGGCTCGATGGCGGCGGGTTTGTTCGCGGTGGGCCAGGGGGCGGCGATCCTGCGGGTTCACGATGTGCGCGAAACGGTGCAAGCTTTAAGGGTTTGGGATACGCTGTCCCGGGTTACCGGTTCGCGGGGGCGGCCGCATGGAGTGTAAATGACAAAAAACAGGCGCCTGTTCGGCACGGATGGCATCAGGGGCAAGGCCAATACCGCGCCCATGACCGCCGGAATTGCGTTGCGACTCGGCCAGGCCGCCGGCTTGATGTTCACCCGCGGAGCACACCGGCACCGCGTCGTGATCGGCAAAGACACGCGGCTGTCCGGGTATATGATCGAGCCCGCCTTGACCGCCGGTTTCATCGGCGCGGGCATGGATGTGACGTTGCTCGGCCCCCTGCCCACCCCCGCCGTCGCCATGCTGACGCGCAGCCTGCGGGCCGATCTGGGCGTCATGATCTCGGCGTCGCACAACGGCTATGAGGATAACGGCATCAAGCTGTTCGGGCCGGACGGCAACAAGCTGTCGGATGCGATGGAGATGGAGATCGAGGCGCTGATGGATGCGCCGCTGGACGCGCGGATGGCGGCGCCGTCGAAACTCGGGCGCGCCAACCGGCTGGACGACGCGGCGGGACGGTATATCGAGGCCGCGAAGAACAGTTTTCCGCGCGGGTTGCGGCTGGACGATCTGAAAATCGTGGTCGATTGCGCCAACGGGGCGGCGTATCGCGTGGCGCCCTCCGTCCTGTGGGAACTGGGCGCGAACGTGATCCGGACCGGGGTCGATCCGGACGGGTTCAACATCAACAAAGGCTGCGGGTCCACCGTGCCGGAGCATCTCTGCGCGATGGTCGCCGAACACAACGCCGATCTGGGCATCGCGCTGGATGGCGATGCCGACCGGTTGATCATGGCGGACGAGCGCGGCGAGATCGTCGATGGCGATCAGGTGTTGGGCCTGATCGGCCGGTCCTGGCAGGAGTCGGGACAATTGCGCGGGGACGGGATCGTGGCGACCGTCATGTCCAACCTCGGCCTGGAACGGTTTCTGGGCGGGCGCGGGCTGAAACTGCACCGGACACAGGTGGGCGACCGTTACGTCGCGGAGCATATGCGCGCGCACGGCCTGAACATCGGCGGCGAGCAATCGGGACACCTGATCCTGTCCGATTTCGCCACCACCGGCGACGGGTTGCTGGCGGCCTTGCAGGTGCTGGCGGTCATCGTCGAAAGCCAACGCGCGGCGTCGGAGGTTTGCCAGGTATTCCAGCGCCTGCCGCAGCGGTTGAAAAACGTTCGTTTTTCTGGCGCATCGCCGTTGCGGCTGGACAAGGTGCAACGCGAGATCGCGGCGGCGGAGGCACGGTTGTCCGGGACCGGACGCCTGTTGATCCGCGAAAGCGGCACCGAGCCTCTGGTCCGGGTCATGGCGGAAGGCGAGAACGAGGCACTGGTCTGCGACGTCGTCGATGGGCTGTGCGCTGTCATCGCCGAGGCGGTGCGCCCGAAGCTGGCGGTGGCGCCATGAGGGAGACGATGCAGGGGCGGGTCCTCATTATCGCCGGGTCGGATTCCGGGGGCGGCGCGGGGATACAGGCAGATATCAAGACGGTCACTTCCCTCCGCGGGTTCGCGGCGACCGCGCTGACGGCGCTGACGGCGCAGAATACTCTGGGGGTGCATGGCGTGCATCCGGTGCCCCTGGCGTTCATCGCCCAACAGATCGAGGCGGTGCTGACGGATATCGGCGCGGACGTGGTCAAGACGGGGATGTTGGGCACGTCCGAGGTCATCGAAACCGTCTGTACCGCGCTGGAACGGTTTGGCGCGGGGATACCTGTGGTGGTCGATCCGGTGATGGTGGCCAAGGGCGGACATGCGCTGCTGGCGGACGAGGCGGTGGCGACGATGCGGCGGCGGTTGTTGCCGAAGGCGTTCGTTCTGACTCCGAATTTGCCGGAGGCGGCGGCCTTGACGGGGATGTCCATCGGTTCCGTCGCCGAAATGCGCGTGGCGGCGTCGGTGCTTTTGTCGTTGGGCGTGCCCGCGGTGTTGTTGAAGGGTGGACATTTGCCAGGGGACGAGCTGGTCGATCTGCTGGCGACGCCGGATGGGGTGGAGGCGTTTACGGCGGCGCGGATAGAAACGCGCCATACGCATGGCACCGGGTGTACGACGGCCTCGGCCGTGGCGGCGGGGTTGGCGCAGGGGTTATCGTTGCGGGACTCGGTGATCCGGGCGCGGGCTTATGTGCGGGCGGCGATTGCGGGGGCGCCGGGATATGGCGGCGGGCATGGGCCGTTGGATCATGGGGTAACGGTGGATCTCCGGCTGTTGGGGTGAGCGGGGCCGGCGTTCGTACTGACCGCCGGGCACAATGCCGGTCACAGCGGGATCGCCAGCAACGTGTCGATACGCGAACTGTCGCAAATCGCGAGACGTTCGACAAAGCGCAGACCAATCGCAGGTTCGTCGCGGACACGATCGAGATAACGGCCGGTGGCGAAAAGGCTCATGGCGCCGTCGCGGACGATGCGGGCGACGAAGAATGGGGTTTCGCAACGGATTTCGGCGGCGTCCTGGCCCAAAATGAAGGGCATACCGATCAGGTGGCGATAGGCCTGGCGCTCAAAAATATTGGCTTTGCGCAGCGCGGCGACACGGTCTTTCAACATGCCGCGCGAATCCGCGTAGATGATTCCGGCGGCGAGGTTTTCGGCGTGGTTTTCGGCGGTGGTGACTTTATACAGGCAGTCTTCGACGAAGAAGTCTGGCCAGT
>JAYWAX010000011.1:0-7424 GCA_043782125.1 Acetobacteraceae bacterium
GCTACTCTCCAGGCCTGTTGATCCCGCGCCAACGCGGGACAGGGCGCCCTTTCGGAACGCCCGTCATGAGCGGCGGCTTATACGGACGGGGGCGGACTCAGTCAATGTTCGGTTTGGCGATCCCCGGTTTGCCACTCCCGGGCTTCGCGGAAACGCCCGGGCGCCGCAATCCTTCAACCTAAACGACGAGTCCCCCCGGCCGCGCCGCCAGCGAGGTCAGGTCTGTCCCGCCATTCGTCGCGTTCTCCGACGCGGCCTGCGCTTCCGCCACCAAATATCGCTGGGTAAACGAATGAACGAAGGTGGAATCCTTGAACTTCGTCAGGTCGATGCGCGTGGTGATCGCGTTTTCCTGCGCGTTCAGCGTCTGGAACGCGATCTGCTTCGGCACGCCCAACGCGGTCGTGATCACCGCGCGGAAGGTGGGATCGCCCAACACCTGCGTGGCCGAGGATATCGTCGAAGCGCGTTTCAGGAAATCCAACGCGTTCGACAGACCCGGAGTCGTCTGATCCAGGTTCTTCCGCCACAAGACCTCGGCATAGCCATTCGTGATCGCGGCCATCGCGGTTGGATCGCGCAGGATCGCCAGACCCTTGGTGGCGAAGGCATAGGTCTTGTTCACGCTTTTCCATCGCGTATCGGACAGGCGGTTGACCAGAGCACCGGGCTTCGCGGGGTCGGACAGCAGCGCCTGCTTCGCCAGCGCGGGGGCCGAGGCCTGATCGCCCAGTCCGTTCGCCGTCAGTAACACCTTCATCGCCGCCGGATTGTTCAGCAGATCCGCCGGAGTCTTCGCCTTCGCCACCGCCTGTATGAATTGCGCGATGTCGCGCTTGACCTCTGGCTCGGCCGCGATCTGCGCGACTTGTTTCTTCTCCCCGGTCTGCGCCAGCACCAGCGCCGCGATCGGGTTGGTGTTTCCCGGCGTTACCGCCCCGTACCCATACAGAGTCGCGAGTAGGCTGTTTCCCACCGAACCGCCGCCGTAGAGCGTCGGCAGATAGCTGGGGGCGTTCAGATTAACGGAACTGCTCATTTTTTGCTCTCCTTTCAACCTTTTGTCGAAGGAAAGCTAAACGTCAAAGGTTAACGAAGTCTGAATCCGAACGCCTTTATATGCGTGCAAGGATAAAAAAACGTTTGAACGGAAGCAGCGTCGTACCGTCCGGGCGCCGCGGATAATGCGGCCGCAACGCCTCCGAATAAGCCGCGCGGAAGCTCGCCGCCGCGTCTGCGGGCAGTTTATCCAGGAATGGCCGCAAACTGCTGCCTGCGGCCCATTCGGTGACCGCATCGGGACCGGTCAGAACATGTAAATAAGTCGTTTCCCACAGATCGAGCGCCGCTACCCGGGGACGGATCGTGTCGTAGTACGACTCGACCGGCATCAATCCTCTGGCGTAACCGGCGTCGCCCAGATAATGCGCCCAGGGCGCGAGCCGGGCGATCTCGTTTTGCAGACGGCGGAGCGGCGCGCCGTGCATGGCCGGCATTTGCACCGCGAGGATGCCGCCCGGGGCGAGCAACGACAAAAGCCGCGGAAACAGGACGTCGTGATCGGTGACCCAATGCAGCGCGGCATTGGAAAAGATCAGGTCTGGCGGGGTTTCAGGCGCCCAGGTGGAAAAATCGCCGGGTTCGAAGCGGCAATCCGGCGCGGCGGCGCGGGCTTTGGTCAGCATCGTTTCGGCGCCATCGACCCCCAGAACGCTGGCATCGGGAAAGCGCCGCTTCAGGATCGCGGTCATGTTGCCGGTGCCGCAGCCCAGATCGACCACGTGCTTCGCCGCCGCCAACGGAACCTGACCCAGAAGATCCAGCGCCGGGCGAATGCGTTCGTTGGAGAATTTCAGGTACTGCGCGGGGTCCCAGGTGGAGGACGTGATGGACATTGTTTTTCCTGGCGGAAGGATGTTGGCGTCAGCGTCAGCCAAGGCGTGGCAGAATGTCGGGGCAGGGACAAATATCCGCACGCATGTGCTGCGACCATGCCGCCGCCGCCCGGAGAATACGATCGATATCAGGGCGGCGCAGCACGGTCGCGGTCCAGCAAGGACATAACCTCCCGCGACGTGAACCCCGGTCCAAAAACCGGACAGGTATCGCGCAGCAGATCGCCACGGGCGCTGTCCTCGATCAGCGCCGCCGCGATCTCGTGGGACGGCCGCTCGAGCATCGCGCGCCACATCGCGGCGTAAGCGGCTTGATGCGGATCGGATGCCATCGCGTCCTCCACGAAGCGGCGGGCACTTTCCACCAGCGAAGGGTCCAACGACAGCCGGCGCGCGGTTTCCGTTGCCTTCAGGTATTTCAGGCGATCGTGGCGGTCGCGAAAACCGGTTTTCATGCCCGAATCCTATGCCCCGGCAACGTGCGAGGCGATGGCTTCCGCATTCCGGCCAGCCTCGAACAAGGTCGTCAGAAACGCCTCCTCGCCATTGAACTTGGTGGAGATCGGCAAGTGCGACACGGCCTCGTCCGCGTCGTAACTGGTCAGTTCGACGCCAGGGGGCAGGGCGGCCAGCTCCGCTTCCAGCACGTTCTGACAGGCAATCTCATTGAGACGGTTGGTGATTTCCGTTGGCGTCGAGGGCACGCCGGAACGCACATGCGGTTGCGCGCGGATCAGGATCAACTGCTTCGGCGGCACCGGTTTCAGCAGCGGGCCAAGCGGCGGATTGCCGGAATACCCGCCGTCCCAATACGACCGGTTGCCGATCCGGACGGCCGGAAACACGAACGGCAGGCAGGCGGAGGCGCACAGCACGTCCGCGTCGATTTCGTCATTGCCGAAGACCACGGCGCGCCCGGTCTCCACATCCGTCGCCGACACGAACAGCTTCGGGGCCCGGGGATCGCGCAGCAGGCGCCGATCCACCAGGTCATGCAGAAGATACCATAACGGGTTATGGCCAAACGGATTCAACTGCGCTGGGCTGAACAGCCGCATGGTCATTTCCAGCCCCTGCCACAGAACGGAGTTGGACATGTCCCAACCCCAGAGCCATTTCTCGATGGGCGCGCTCTGCAATGGGCTTAACGCATGCCCCCGCGATACCGCCCGCCAGAACTTTCTGATCTCCAGCCTGGCCCCCTCCGGCCCGCCGCGTACCAGGCCCTGGACCAGCATCGTTCCGACGATCGCACCGGACGACACACCGCAGACGGTGTCGGGCACGACGCCATTCTCCAGCATCCGGTCGAGCACCCCCCAGGTGAACGCGCCGTGCGCGCCTCCGCCTTGCAGCGCGAGTGCGATTCCTTGTTTTTCGTCGTTGTTCATGCGGCCACCCTGCGCGGCATCGCCGGTCAGGGCAATCGCCCCAAAAATCTCACCAGCGCCTTGGTCCGCGCGGCGAAGAGTTTGGGCGCGAAGAAGGCGCCGATCGCGCGCTTGCCCGCTTCGGAGCGCGTCGGATACGGCACGATCAGACTGGCCAGCGCGGTAAGCGGCGTTTTCCGCGCGATTGCCAGCGTCCATTGCCCGATCGTTTCGCCCGCGTTCGTGCCGAGAATACCGGCGCCGATGACCCGGTTGCCGCTGACGACCAGTTTAACCAGCCCGTCTTCGTCGCGTTCGGCGATGGCCCGGTCGTTCTCCGACAAGGGCCATCGCAAGATCTGGATGCGATGACCGGCCGCGACCGCCTCGGCTTCCGTAAGTCCGGTCTGCGCGAGTTCCGGATTTGTATATGTCACGCGGGGCAAGGCGCTGTAATCGAGCTTCGCGGGCAGGCGGAACAACATGCGCCGGATGATCAGACCCGCGTGGTACGATCCCGCATGGGTAAAGGCGCGCGGTCCGATTCCCACGGGGTCGGCGATGTCTCCCGCAGCCCAGACCCGCCGGTTTCCTGGGCTTCGCAGACCCGCATCGGTCACAACGCCCAGTTTGCCGGTGGCGACCCCGGCCGCGTCGAGGTTCAACGCCTCCAGGTTCGGGCGCCGTCCCACCGCGACCAGGATGTGAGAGCCTGCAATGCGCCGCCCATCGGCGAGAACGAGGACCGGCCCAGGCTCGGCGGCGGCGACCGGGGTGCCTTCGAACAGGGCGATGCCGCGGCGGATCAAGGCGCGGCGCAGTCCGGCCACAAGTTCGGGGTCGTCGCGGGCGGCGATCGACGCGGCCTCGATCACCGTGACCTGACAGCCGAGACCGGCGAAGGCGTCGGCCATTTCCAGGCCGATCGGACCGCCGCCAAGAATGAGCAGATGGTCCGGCTTTTCGGCCAGATCGAACAAGGTGGCGTTGGTCCAGTGCGGGACGTCCGCCAGGCCGGGAATGGGCGGCACGGTGGCGCGTCCGCCCGCCGCGACGACGAAGCGTTTCGCGGTCAGGCGCTTGCCGTCCACCACGACGGAGCAGCGATCCGCGAAGCGGGCTTCGCCGCGGATGACGGTCACGCCAAGCGCGGCATAGCGTGCCTGGGAGTCGTTGGGGGCGATGGCGGCGATGACGCCGTGGACATGGGCGCGCACGGCGTCCCAATCGATTTGCGGTTCCCCGGCGGTTACCCCGAACCGGCCCGCATCGCGGATCGCGTTGGCGGCATGGCCCGCGGCGAGCAGCGCCTTGCTCGGCACGCAGCCGATATTCAGGCAGTCGCCACCCATCCGATCGCGCTCGATCAGAGCGGTTTTTACCCCGAGTTGCGAAGCGCCGGCGGCGATGGACAGGCCCGCCGCGCCCGCGCCGATGACGATCAGGTCGAAGTCAGGCATGCCGTGCCCGCCATTTCCGCCAGACAAGCGGCAGCACCGACAGCACGGCCAGGGCGAGAAGGGGCCCCAGAATCGGGGGGGAAATCAGGATACGAAGGTCTGGCGTCTGCCCGGCGGCGAGAACCAGGCCCAGCCCGGCGCCGATTGAGGCGAAGATGAAGGTCGCAGGCATGATGCCGATAAAGGTGGCGGCGGCGAAGTGGCGCAACCGCATGCCGCACAACGCCGCCGCCAAATTCACCAGCAGGAACGGCACCACGGGGATCAGCCGGATCGCGAGAAGATACGAGAACCCGTCGCGGCGTAGTTCGTCTCGCAATGTCCCCAAAGCGGTTCCGCCGCGCCGCGCCAGGGGATCGGCGAAGGTGTGGCGCGCGATCGAGAACAGTAGAATGGCGCCGATCGTGGCACCGGTCACCGCGAGCATGCCGCCCGCGACGGTGCCGAACAACAGCCCGCCGGTCATCGTCAACAGGGCGGCCTGGGGCAGGGACAACGTGACAGAGGCGATATAAATCGCCACGTACAATCCGCCCGCCGCGATGGGATTCTGGGCAACCCAGGCCTGCAACGACGCCTGCTCCCGCGCGAGCGTGGACCATGAAAGCTGGCTGGCCAGGCCGAACCACCAGACGGCGGCGAGGGCGGCGATCAGAACCAGAGGCGCGATCAGGCGCGCGGAGACGTGCATGGTCCCGAGAATGGCGTTGTCGTGCGTTGTTCGTAAAAGCGAGGCCCGCCGGCACGAGGGCTCAGTAGAGTTTTTCCTTCGGGCCGTACTGCAGAACAATCTCATTCGGATCGGCCAGATTGAGCAGTTCCCGCGCCCGTTGGTCCAGCGCGTCCCGGTCCAGGTGAGAGGCGGTCAGACCGGCGACCTTGCGTTCCCATTTGTCCCGCTCCGCCTTCGCGGTGGCGAGATTGGTTTCCGCCTGGCTCACCTGCGTTTGACGTTGCGACCGCATGATCAGGCCATGATTCCCTTGCGTCGCCTGCCAGGCGAACAGCCCGGTCAGCGTCAGCAGAACCGCCGGCATTGCGGCGGATTTCGCCTGCCGTTTGATCGCCTGTCCGAACGTGCTCAGGGTCTCGGTCCGCATGGGTCCCTCGCCAGCATGAGTGCGAATCTTAGCGTGCCCGTGCCCAAAAGAGAATGAAAAAGCCACGCCGCCGCCAAAGGGACGCCTCTGGGCCGCCATGATTCGGGGGCAGAGTCGTCCTTAAGCCGGGGATTGGTCCGCCGGCGGGAGGTTACCATGAGCCATCGTTCCGTTATCGCCGCGGTGCTGGGGGTTGGTTTCATTCTGGCAGCGGCTGGTCCCGCCGCCGCCGATCCCTGGGGCCGGGGCGGTCCGCATGGATACGAACATCGGGGCTACGAACATCGGGGCTACGAACATCGCGGTTACGAAGATTGGGGCCGCGAACGCTGGGCGCGCGAGCGGTGGGAGCATCGGCATCGTCCCTATCAGGGGTATTACGGCTATGCGCCCAGTGCGTATGCCCCAAACGCCTATTACGCGCCGCCGGCGGTGTATCTGGGGTTGCCGGGCTTCGGATTGCGCATTCGGTAACCCGGAGCGCCGAATTCGCCGTCTTTGGAACGTGGGGGCGGAGGCGCGTGCCGCCGCCCCATTCCGTCACCGCCTGAAGATCGTCCGCCCGGCATAACGCGCCGCGCGGCCCAGTTCGGCCTCGATCCGGATCAACTGGTTGTATTTCGCGGTCCGGTCGCTGCGCGCCAGGCTGCCCGTCTTGATTTGCCCGCAGTTGGTGGCCACGGCCAGATCGGCGATGGTCGAGTCCTCGGTTTCGCCGGAGCGGTGGCTCATGACCGCGTTCCAGCCCGCGCGATGGGCGAGTTCGACCGCTTCCAGCGTTTCCGACAGCGTGCCGATCTGGTTGACCTTGATCAGGATGGCGTTGGCCGAGCCGCGTTCGATGCCCAGGCGAAGACGTTCCGGGTTGGTCACGAACAAGTCGTCGCCGACCAACTGCACTTTGGCGCCGATGCGTTCATTCAGCAGTTTCCACGTATCCCAGTCGTCCTCGGCGCAACCATCCTCGATTGAGACGATCGGATACCGGGCGCAAAGATCTTCGTAGTACCGGACAATACCCTCAGAATCGAGCACCTTGCCCTCGCCTTCCAGGTGGTATTTGCCGTCCTTGAAGAATTCGGTGGAGGCGGGGTCGAGGGCGAAGGCAATGTCCTCGCCCATACGGTAGCCGGCCTTTTCGACGGCCTTGGCGATGAAACTCAGGGCTTCGTCGGCGGAGTTCAGATTGGGGGCAAAGCCGCCCTCGTCGCCGACGTTGGTGTTGTGTCCGGCGTCGTGCAGTTCCTTTTTCAGCGTCGCAAAAATCTCCGAGCCCATGCGGATCGCGTCCGCGATGGTCGGGGCGGAGATCGGCTGGATCATGAACTCCTGAATGTCGATCGGATTGTCGGCGTGTTTGCCGCCGTTCAGGATGTTCATCATGGGGACGGGCAGGGTGCAGGCGTTGACGCCGCCGAGGTAGCGGTAGAGCGGCATCTTCAGCGCGAGGGCCGAGGCGCGGGCGCAGGCCATCGAGACAGCAAGGATGGCATTCGCTCCGAGCTTGGACTTGTTCTCCGTCCCGTCGATCGAGATCATGGTGGCATCTATCAGGCGCTGGTTCGAGGCATCCATGCCTGTGAGTTCGGGAGCGAGGAT
>JAYWAX010000012.1:0-7424 GCA_043782125.1 Acetobacteraceae bacterium
GGATTCCATGACCGAAGCGGCGGCGCTGAGCCCGGAAACGGTGATGCGGCAGATGAAGGCGAACGGTGTCACCGACATCGTCTGGCTGCCCGACAGCGAGACCAATTGGCTGTATTTGCTGATGAAGGCAGATCCCGATCTGCGCCTTGTCGGCGTCACCCGGGAAGGACACGCCTGCTCCATCGCCGCCGGTCTCTACGCGGGCGGCAAAAAGCCGATGATGCTCATCCAGAACACCGGCATGATGGAATCAGGCGATTCCATCCGCGGCTGGCTGATGGGTCTGAAAGTGCCGATCGTGCTGATGGTCGGCTATCGCGGATATACCCGCCACGGCGTTAACACCGATACCGCCGCGACCTACACGGAACGATTTCTCATGGCTTTCGGTATTCCGTTCTACCTCGTCGAAAACGATGGAGATTCCGACCGTATCTCCATCGCCTTCAAGGAGGCCGAGAAAATCCAGGGGCCCGTCGTCGTCCTTGTCGGCGACGAATATCACGGCTTCAACCGGTAGGAGCGCACGACCATGATGTACACAGCGGAAATGCTGAAAGTCTTCGCTCGGCACAGGGGCGACGCGATCGTCGTTTCGGGCCGCGGCGGTAAGCACTGGATGGAAATTTCGGACACGATCATGGACCTGCCCCTGGGCGATCCCGCCATGGGCGGTCATTCCGGTTTCGGACTGGGCCTTGCGCTAGCGCAGCCGAATAAGCGCGTGGTGCTGTTCGATTCCGAGGGCGATATCCTTATGAGCATGGGTCAGCTTCCGACGATCGCGGAGCAGGCGCCGGCAAATTTTTACCATTTTATCCTCGACAACGAGGTATACGCGACCACGGGCGGACAACCCGTGCCGAACTCGAAGCACGTCGATTACGCGATGATCGCGAAAGGCGCGGGTTATCCGCAGGCGTTTAATTTTTCGGAATTGGATGATTTCGCAAGGGCTCTGCCGGATATCCTGGCCAGACCGGGACCTGTGTTCGTGGCCCTGAAAGTCTGGCCGGAGGTAGAGAATACACCGATCGGCCAGCGGGTGCGGTGGCGGAAAAAAAGCGCGGACAAGGTGGTCGGAGATCTTCGAAACGCGCTTGGGGCCTGAATGACGCGCCGACCCACACCCTGGCCAGGGTGTGGGTCGGAGAGCCCAATATCTTACTCCGCCGCGATGGGCGGCACGAAGGCCGGCACTTCGGCCCGCTTATCCGCCGCCATCGGTTGCGGCCACCACTTGTCTTCCCATTCGCTGAACAGCGGCTTCAGCTTCGGCAGGCATTTCTCCGCGAACAGCTTCGTGTTGAATTTCGCCAGGTCCTTGTTCATGTTGCCGAACTGCAACAGCAACATCAAATGCGCGACGTTCAGTTCGGTCGCCACCTCCGTCAGTTGCTCCACAACCTCTTCCGGGGAGCCGATGATGACGTAACCATCCCGGACAATATCGTCCATTTGCGTGGCACGAGTGGGGGTCCGCGCCCGGGTCGCGGCGCGGCCGACCTGGCTGGTCAGGCCGGCGCGTTGCGTTGCCTCGGTGACATAGCCTGGCGGGTTGCCCACATCGGATCGGTGAACAGGCAGCGGCCGAAGAAATATTCAGCCGGCTCCTTATACAGTTCCATTGCCTTTTCACGGGTTTCCGCGACGCCGACGAATTGCAGAAACGCGGCCCGGTTTGGGTTGCGGTCCTTGCCCAAACGCGCCATTTCGTTCCAGAATCCGTCCATCGTGGACTTGCCGTCTTTATACCCAAAATACGACAGATACGCATAAACGTAATCCATTTCCGCGCACCACTGCCAGGTTTCGACAGAGCCGCCGCCAGGGATCCAGACGGGCGGGTGAGGCTGCTGCAACGGGCGCGGCCAGATATTGACGTAGCGCTGCTGGTTGAAGCGGCCGTTGAACGCGAAGGTTTCCTTGTCGGTCCAGGCGCGCATCACCAGGTCGTGCGCTTCCAGATATTTTTCCCGTAACGTGGACGGGTTTTGGCCGTAACAAAAGGTCGTATCCATCGGCGTGCCCACCGGGAAACCGGCGATCAGCCGTCCGCCGGAAATCACGTCGATCATCGCGAATTCCTCCGCGACGCGTGTCGGCGGGTTGTACAGCGCGAGCGAATTTCCCATCACGCAGATTGCCGTATCGGTTGTCCGCCGTGCCAGCGCCGAGGCAATCTGGTTCGGCGAGGGCATCAGCCCGTACCCATTGGAATGATGCTCGTTCACGCACACCGCGTCGAACCCAACATCGGCGGCGTATTCCAACTCATCCATGAAGTCGTTGTACATCAAATGCGCGCGCTTCGGGTCGAACAGCGACGAATGAATATCCACCCACACCGAGGGATGCTTCTGCCGGAAATCGTCGGGCAGCTCGGTATAGGGCATCAGGTGGAACCACATGAGGCGCATGGCTTGGACCCAGTTTCGTTGTTAAAGCTACTGGCGAGTATGACAGGCGTCCGCTCCGCGTCAAACCCCTGGCGGCCCCAATTTGGTGGCGAACGCGCATCATTGCCCATTACGTGCGCGGGGGCGGGATTGCGCCCAGGTGCGAACCTTGACGGGAACTTGCCGATGCCGCCATCTGGGGACAACGAGGGGACAAACGCATGACATCGCATTGGGTTGGTACCTGGACCGCGACACCGGCGCCGGCGGACGGCGTTTCGCTCAGCAGTCCGACGATTCGCATGTTTCCGCGCGTCAGTATCGGCGGCGATACGATCCGTGTCCGCCTGTCGAACGCCGCGGGCACCGGCGATTTGGCGATCGGTTCGACCCATGTCGCATTGCGCGGGGCAGGGGCCGGGATCAAGCCCGGCACAGATCGGGTCGCGACGTTCAACGGCTCTGCCTCGGTGAAAATCCCTGCGGGGTCGTTCGCGATCAGCGATCCAGTGTCGCTGGAGGTTCCGCCGCTGGCAGATCTCGCTGTCAGCATCTATATTCCCAACGATATACCTGCCAGCTTCGGAGTTACCGGCCGTTATGCCCGGCAGTTCAATTACCTGTCCCCGCCCGGCGACTTCACGGGAATGGAAATCATGCACGCCAGCCGCGTCGTCGACGACTGGTTCTTCCTGAGCGGCATCGATGTGCTCGCGGGCAAGGATGTTGGCGGCATTGTCGCGCTTGGCGATTCGATCACGGATGGCAACATATCGACTCACGACGCGTTTTGCCGCTGGCCGGATCAGTTGGCCCGCCGCCTCGCCGCCCGCAACGGCAAAATGTTTGGCGTGATGAACCAAGGTCTGGGCGGCAATCGCATTTGTCACGATATACGGGGTGACAGCGGCGTGCGGCGGTTCGACCGCGATGTTCTGGCGCAACCCGGCGTTACGCACGCGATCGTTATTCTGGGCGTCAACGACCTGCGGAACCGGCGCGGATTGCAGGAGGAAGCCGTTTCCGCGGCCGATCTGATCCAGGGCCTGAACCAGATGGCGATGCGCGCGCGGGCCCGTGGGATCAAGTTGTTCGGCGGCACGATCACACCGTACGAGAACGAAACCTTCATGCTGGGCGCATGGAACGCCGAAGGTGAGGCGAATCGCCTGGCCGTCAATGAATGGATCCGGACCGCCGGCGCGTTCCACGCCACGATCGATTTCGACAAGGAATTGCGCGATCCCGATCATCCCGCGCGGATGTTGCCGATCTACGATAATGGAGACCATTTACATCCAGGCGATATCGGCTATTGCCGGATGGGCGATATCGTGGACCTCTCTTTGTTCGACTGAATCCTGCCGCCGGATCGGCGCGAACCCCCTCTTGCGGGGCGTGCGGGAAAGGCGTGAGCTATCGGGGAAGGTCGCCAGAAAGGCTGCCGTTCCGAAGAAACCGGCCCGCGTGCGAGGCCGGAGGGAGAAACAAATGAACAAGAAATACCATGTGCTGATCATGGGCGCGTCGTACGGCTCGTTGCTGGCGGCGAAACTTGGACTGGCCGGCCATTCGGCGCACCTGATTTGCCTGCCGGCGGAAGCCGATCTCATCAATGCCGAGGGCGCGATCGTGCGCATGCCCGTGAAAGGCCGGGAGGGACTGGTCGAGGTCAATTCGCGCGGCCTGCCGGGTAAATTGACGGCGGGTGGACCGGCGGGCGTCAATCCTGCCGATTACGATCTGGTGGTGCTGGCAATGCAGGAGCCCCAGTACCGCCTGCCCGGCGTTCGCGAATTGTTGGATGCCGTCGCGAAATCGCGGGTGCCCTGCATGTCGATCATGAACATGCCGCCGCAAGCCTATCTGAAACGCATCCCGGCAATCGACGCGAATGCGATCCGCGCTGCCTATACCGACGCCACGGTCTGGGACAGTTTCGATCCGGCGATGATCACGCTGTGCAGCCCCGACCCGCAGGCGTTCCGCCCGCCAGAGGACAAGGTCAACGTTTTGCAGGTGCGGTTGGCGACCAACTTCAAGTCCGCGCGCTTCGTGTCCGACGCCGATACCGCGATTCTCCGCAACCTCCAGGCGGATATCGAGGCGGCGGTGTTCGAGACCGGCGGCGAGAAGATCGAATTGCCCGTGAAGCTGAAAGTACACGAGTCCGTGTTCGTGCCGCTGGCCAAATGGTCGATGCTGCTGGCCGGGAATTATCGCTGCGTACAGGCCGATTCGATGCGTCCGATCAAAGATGCCGTGCACAGCGACCTCGCGGCATCGCGGGCCGTGTACGACTGGGTGGTCGATCTGAGTGTCTCCCTTGGCGCGAGTCCGTCGGATCTGGTGCCATTCGAGAAATACGCGAACGCCGCGTTGTCGTTGCTGACGCCGTCTTCTGCCGCGCGGGCACTCGCGGCGGGCGCGCCGAACATCGAACGGGTGGATAAACTGGTTCAGATCATTGCCGCCGGTCAGGGCAAACACCTCGACGCGCTGGACCGGATCGTGGAACTCGTCGATGGCTGGGTTGCCAAAAACCGCGCGAAAGCCGCCTGAAAACCGTCGGTTTGTCCCGCTGCGGCGTCGCCGGATCGCCGCGGATAGCCAAGCTGCGGGAGGCAACTCGCCATGCGCCTGTATGGAAATCGCGCGAAAGCCTCTTCGTCCTTTGCTCCGCCGCGTTCGCGCGTGCTAATCCATCGGCATGGGTTATTGGGGTAAGGTATTCGGCGGCGTGGCGGGGTTCGCCATGGCCGGGCCGTTCGGGGCGGCCATTGGCGCCGCGCTGGGACACGCGGCGGACAGCGGGCTGGGCCCGAAGTTGCCGTTCCCGTTCGCGTCGCAGACCAATACCATCGCGGGTCAGGCCAAGGTCGCCGCGCTTCTGGGCCGCAAGGATCAGCTTTTTTCCATCGCCGCCGTGGTGCTGTCGGCAAAGCTCGCGAAATGCGACGGGCCGGTGAAGCGGATCGAAATCGAGGTCTTTCGCCGCCAGTTCAGCATCCCCGATGGCAGCGCCCGAGACATCGGCCGCCTGTTCGACCAGGCCCGGGAAACGGCGGACGGTCACGAACTTTACGCCAACCAACTGGGCCTGGCCTTTGCCGGCAATACCGCGCTGCTGGAGGTCGTGTTGACCTCTCTCTTCGCCATCGCCCGCGCCGACGGGCCGGTGAACGCGACGGAGCAAGCCTACCTCAACGATGTTCACCGTGCCTTCCGGCTCGACCAGCTCGCATGGGATCGGGCCAGAGGCGCCTTGCCCGCGCGTCCCACGACGGATGAACCCGACCCTTATGAGATCATGGGGGTCCCGCGTTCGACCGGTGCCGGCGAATTGCGCGCGGTGTGGAAGAAGCTGATGCGGGAAAACCATCCTGACGCATTGGCTGCCCGGGGTGTGCCGCCCGAATTCATCGAAAAAGCCAGCGCCTCGGTCGCGCGGATCAACGCGGCGTGGGATCGGATCAAGCGGGAGCGGGGATTGTGACGCCGGAACCGAAGGACCTGCCAAGCCCGAACCACAACGCCCGTCCCCTGGGCCTGCCGCCGGATATTCTGATCCTGCATTACACAGGTATGAAGTCAGCCCAGTTGGCGATCGACAGGTTGAGGGACCCGGCGGCGGAGGTGTCGTCGCACTATGTCGTGAATGAGGATGGCACGGTCTTCCGCCTTGTGGACGAGCATCGCCGCGCCTGGCATGCGGGGGTGTCGTACTGGCGCGGGCAATCGGCGCTGAACGACCGTTCCATCGGAATCGAGATCGTCAATCCGGGCCACGAATGGGGGTATCGCGACTTTCCCGTGTTGCAGATCGCCGCTGTCTGCGACCTGTGCCTGTCGATCTTGTCGCGCCATCCCATCCCCGCGCGCAACGTGATCGCGCACAGCGACGTCGCCCCCGATCGCAAAGAAGACCCCGGCGAGCGGTTTCCCTGGGCCGATCTCGCCCGCAACGGTGTCGGCCTGTTTCCGTTGGAGGTGCCGGACAAGGGCATCGGTGCGCCGGTGCGCGACGCGATCGGCCTGCGCCCGGTGCGCGCCGCGCTGGCCCATATCGGGTATCGCGTGGCGCCAGAAGGGTCGCTCGATCCGGGTTTGTCCACGATCCTCCGCGCCTTCCAGCGGCACTGGCGGCCGGAAGCGGTGAATGGTCAGGCGGATGAGGGCACCCGGGCGCGGCTGGACGCATTGGCAGACCTGGTGTCCGCCGGCACCTGACGGCTTAGAGCGCGATCGTTTGGGGTTGACTTCAACCTCAAACGTGAATCGCTCTCTCAAACAAATGCGTCAGAGCATGATCGTTTCAACTTGAAGCGATCATGCTCTAATGCAGGCTGCGCGCGCGCGGCACAGGAACTGTCAGGCGCGGCCGGGCTGTTGAGGAACGCTGGCGCCAGAACGCGTGCAGCCCTACCACACACGCGGCCAGTACGTTGTCCGCGTTGGCGATTAGATCGTCCATTTCCGCCGGAGAGACGCCAATATCTTCGGGGTCGATGTCGTCGCTGGCGAGACTGGCGACCGCGACGATCGGAATGAACAGGCGCGCGCCCTCGGCGTTTTCCAGTACGCCCTCCCAGGCGTCGCGGCGCAGGCCGACGGCGCGCATGAAACCCGCAGTCCAGTCTTCCACGACAGTGCGCCCGCTCGCGTCCTGCCAGTAAACCGGATCGTAGGCTGGCTCTACCGCGGCGAGGCCGTCGCCGATTTCGTTGTACCGGGCGAACATGGTGCCAAGGATCAGGTCGGCTTCGGCGTCGTCGTCGAACTCCGGTTCCTCGTCGTCCCAGACCATCGGCAGCCACTCGTCCGGAAGCACAGGATCGGGGCCGACCGCGAGGCCCGCGAGGAAACCGTCCAGTTCCGACAAATCCATGCAGGCCTCTGGCGCGCGAGCGGAATCGAGATAGTCGCCAAGCGGTTCGAGATCGACCGAGTTGTCGTCGTTCATCGGGCGCTCCCGGCGCGGGTCCGGACGGCAGCCCGGTGCGCGGGGGGCGCGCGATGGTGTGA
>JAYWAX010000013.1:0-7389 GCA_043782125.1 Acetobacteraceae bacterium
GGTACCACTGCGTGCCACGCTGGCGCAGGATAATATTGCCCGCGATCACAGCCTGTCCGCCGGACTTCTTCAGGCCAAGGCGGCGGCCTTCGGTGTCGCGCCCGTTGCGGGACGACCCGCCTGCTTTCTTATGTGCCATGAGATGCTCTCCTCAGGCCGCGTTGATCTGGGAAATGCGCAGCACGGTGACATGCTGGCGATGGCCGTTTTTGCGGCGGCTGTTCTGGCGGCGGCGCTTCTTGAAGATGATGATTTTGTCCAGGCGGTCCTGCGCGATCACCGTGGCGGTGACGGAGGCGCCGGGGACGGTCGGGCCGCCGATGGTCAGGCCGGCATCGCTTCCGACGCACAGAACGTCGGTGAAGGTCACGGTGGTGCCGGCCTCGGCTTCCAGTTTCTCGACCTTCAGCACCGTATCCTGAGAGACCCGGTACTGTTTTCCGCCAGTGCGGATGACAGCGAACATGCGAACGACTTTCTACATCAAGGCTTAGGGCCAAGCCGGTAAGGGCCGTTGGGCGAGCCCGGCGGCCTGGGAAGCGCGGGTTATAGCGACCGGCGGGGGAGAGTCAATGGTGTTGGCGGCGGATGACCTCGCGACGGCAAGGGAGACGCCACCATCCTATCCCGCTCGCCCCCGTCCCCCGATCAAGCGCATCCGCAACCACTTCGACACCGCGTCGATCGCCGCCACCGAAATCAAGATGAGAACGATGACATACGCCACCTGATCCCAGGCGTTGATCTGGATCCGCTCCGAAAGCCGCAGCCCGATCCCGCCCGCGCCGACCAAACCCAGGATCGTGGCCTCGCGGGAATTGGACTCGATGGAATACAGTGCCTGGCTGATCATCACCGGCAGGATTTGCGGAATGACGCCATAGCGCAGCTCCGCCAGACGCGAGGCGCCGGTGGCGCGGATGCCGTCCACCGGCTTGGTGTCGATGTTTTCGATCGCCTCGGCGAAGAGTTTCGCCAATATCCCGGTCTCCGCCACCGCGATCGCCAGAATGCCGGCGATGGGGCCCAGGCCGACGGCGCGGACAAAGACCAGAGCCCAGATGAACTGATCCAGGCCGCGGCAGCCGTCGAACAGGCGCCGGGTCAGGAAGCGGAACAGCGCGTTCGGCAGGATATTCCGCGCGCCCATGAAGCCCAAAGGCAAAGCCAGGGTGGTGGCGATCGCGGTGCCAAGAAAAGCCATGGCGATGGTTTCGGCCATGGAGTGGATGAGCTCGGCGTGATCCCAGTTCGCGGCCTGGGTCCAGTCCAGCATCAGCCGGACGATGATCCAGAGTTTCGGCAGGCCGGTAAAGACGCGGCCGAAGTCGAACAGCCACAGCAAATAGATGAAATAAGTGAAGGCGCCGGCCCCAAAAGCCCAGTGCGCCGCGCGGCGCCCCATCGAGGCCCTGGGCAGCCGGTGGAGCATGGCTTCGATCATGCCAAAGTTCCGATCAGGCGATGGCGCAGGCGCGCCGACAGCAGATCGATGGCGACGACAATAAGCAGGATCAGGATGCAGATCGCGCTGACTTCCTCGTAAATGTTGAAGCCGATCACGCGTTTCAGTTCCTGGCCGATCCCACCCGCGCCGACAAAGCCGATGATGGTAGAGGACCGGACGTTGATTTCGAACCGCAGCAGGCCATAGCTCAGGAAGCCCGGCAGCATCTGCGGCACCACGCCATACCGCATGCGCGCGAGCCAGCCGCCGCCCACCGATTCAATGCCCTCGACCGGGCGGAGATCGGCGTTTTCGTTCAGCTCAGAGAACAATTTTCCCAGCGCGCCGGTGGTGTGGATCGCGATCGCGAGGATGCCCGCCAAGGGGCCAATGCCGAACGGCCAGACGAAGATGAAGGCCAGCACGACCTGGGGGATGGTGCGGAAAATTTCCAGGACGCGGCGGGACACGAACACGACTGCGCGATTGGCGGTCAGGGTGCGTGCGGCGGGAAACGACAGCGCGAAGGCGGCGGTATAGCCAAGCACCGTCGCCAGGATCGCCATTTGCACGGTCTGCCACAGCAGCCCCGCGTAGACATCGATCCGGTAGAACCAATAGGCGAGCGATTGCGGTTCCTTGACCCCGCCCAACAGGTGGCCCCAGGTCAGCACGCCGATGGGCGGCGTGCCTCGCTCTGGCTGGATCGTAAACATTTTTCCGAAATACTCGCCGATCCGTGGCGCGCCTTCGAGGATTTTGGCGGGCGAAAACTCGGTCCAGACGGCGGAGACGAGGATCGACAGCGCCAGGATCGCGAATATCAGCAGGCTTTCCAGGCGGCGCGCGCGGCGCAGGGCGCCGAACCGTTGCTGAAAAGCCTGCCATGTGGGGTCGGCGCTGGTCATGACCGGTCTTCCGAGGCCTTGGCGCCCCTGTCAACGCGCCCGCGGCTGTCGATTCGAAGGATCAGGAGCGGCCGCCGCGGCGCTCGGCCTCGCGCAGCTCGATAATGTCTTTGTACAGGTCCATCGTGCCCGGGACGTAGCCGACGCCGGAGCCTTGCTCGATCGCCTTGTAGATGTCCGGGTGCGACTTCGGCAGGTCCAGCATGATTTCGGTCAGCAGTTTCTTCAGGCTCTCTGGCAGGGCGCTGCGAACCGCGAAGGGGCCGTTGGGGATTTTGCCCGACTGCCAGATGATGTTCACGTCGGACATTTTCAGCATGCCCTTATCGACCATCGACCGCAGGTTGCCGCGGCTATAGCCCTCGGCCGCCTCGCCCTGGCCAGAGGTCCAGGTCACGCAGGCGTCGTATTGTTTGTTCAGCACCGCGATCACGCCCTGCTCGTGCCCGCCGGCGAAACCGACCTTGGAGAAATATTTCCCGTCGGCCAGATCGATCCCCTTGGCTTTCAGCGAGGCGCTGGGGATCAGGTAGCCGGAGGTGGAATTCGGGTCGGCGAAGGCCAGGGAATGGCCTTTCATCTGCTCGATCGACGTGATCCCGCTGTCTTTGCGGGTCACCATCGCCGAAAAATAGAAGGTGGACCCGTCGTTTTCCTGCGGCACCACGATGGGTTCGACGCATTTGCAGTCCAACCAGGTGCCGGCGAACGATGACGCACCCAGGCCCGCGGCGTCGATTTGGCCCGCGGCCATGCCTTGCATGACACCGGCATAATCGGCGGAAGGAAACATCTTTACCGGAATGCCCAATTTCGATTCCAGCAGCTTCTGAAACCCGTCATGCTTTTTCAGCCGGTCGGACGCGTTCTCTCCGCCCAGAAGGCCAATACGCAATTCCTTCACACTGGCCCTCCAATCCTGGGCGAAGGCGGGCGGGATCAGGGCGGCGGCCAGCGTCATGCCGGCGAAAGCGCGTCGAAGCATCGGTGTATCCTTGTGTCGATTTTCAGGTGGTGGCGAGGGCGGGCATCGCGGCTTCGGGCATTCCAGCCTCGGGCATTCCCGCCTCGGGCATCGCGGCCTCGGGCAGGCTGGTCGAGGTCATCCGCTCGTCCAGGCCGTTGGCGGCGCCGTAAATGCCGGCCAGCACGGCGCCGGTGAGTTGGTCCGGCGTGCCGTCGAACACGATGCGCCCGGCGGCCATGCCCAGGATGCGGTGGCAATAGGCGCGGGCGGTGTCGATGGTGTGGAGATTGCACAGGACGGCGATCCCCTCGTCGCGATTGATGGCGGCCAGGCTGTCCATGACGGTCTTGGCGTTCATCGGGTCCAGCGAGGCGATGGGCTCGTCGGCCAGGATCATGTGGGGCGTCTGCATCAGCGCGCGGGCGATGGCGACCCGTTGCTGCTGGCCGCCGGACAGGGCGTCGGCGCGGTTGGTCGCGAAATCCGCGAGGCCGACGCGGTCCAACGCCCGGATGGCGCGGACTCGCTCCTGTTCGGTGAACAGTTTCAACAGCATGCGATGGGTGGGCATGCCGTGCAGGCCGCCGCACAGGACGTTGGTCAGCACGTCCAGCCGGTGCACGAGATTGAATTGCTGGAAGATCATCGCGGTGCGCGACCGCCATTGGCGCAGGGCTTTACCCCGCAGCGCCAGAATGTCGCTGCCATTGGCGGCGATGGCGCCGCCGGAGGGCTCGATCGTACGGTTGATAAGCCGCAGCAGGGTGGATTTTCCGGCGCCGGAGCGGCCGACGATCCCGATCATCTCCCCGGCGCGAATGCGTAAGGAGACGTTGGCGACGGCTGTGGCCGCGCCAAAGCGGCGGGTGAGATGCGTGATTTCCAGCACGGGCGGTCGGTCTTCCGTTCCCCATGGCGCGCGGCCGATGCGGCCGGCGCGATGTGGGCCATTCCTTAACAGCGGAATGGCGGGGTCCGGTGTGACAGTCTGGTGACTTTGGCGGGTGACCTTGGGCGGCTGGCTTTCGGTTGGCGGCGTTCGGTTGGCGATACCCGGTTCGCGATATCCGGGCACCGGCAATACCGCAGATCGCCGGCGATGCAAGAAGCGCTGGCGATCTGCGGCCGGACGGTGCGCCGGGCGGGCGGTTCAGGCCGCGAAGGGTCTGAACACGAAGCCGTCCTGCGGTTCCAGTTGCAGTTGGTCCAAACCCTCTTCCATCGGTTCGCGGATCATGTAACCGCGGCCCCAGACGGTGCCGATCAGGTTGTCCGCGCCCGCGACGGCGAGCTTCTTTCTCAACTTGCAGATGAACACGTCGATGATCTTCATCTCGGGTTCGTCCATTCCGCCGTACAGGTGGTTCAGGAAGGCTTCCTTGGTCAGCACCATGCCCTTGCGCAGCACCAGCAATTCCAGGATCGAATATTCCTTGCCGGTCAGATGAATCTCCTGCCCATCCACCGTGACTTCCCGGCTGTCCAGGTTCAGTTCGATCCCGCCAAGGCGCAGGGTCGGCTGACTGAAGCCCTTGCTGCGGCGGGTGATCGCCTGCATGCGGGCCAAAAGCTCCGACTTGTCGAAGGGTTTGGTGATGAAATCGTCGGCGCCGAGACCGAGGCCTTTCACCTTGGCCTGCGGGCGCGACAGGCCCGACAGGATCAGCACCGGGGTGTCGTTACGGGCGATCCGCATCCGGCGCACCACTTCGTAACCCTCGACATCCGGCAGAATGACATCCAGCAATACGATATCGTACTCGTAATGCCGGGTCAGTTCGATCGCCTCTTCGCCGGTTTCGGCGTGTTCCACGACCGCACCGGCGCTTTTCAGCATCAGAGACACGCCATGGGCGGCCGTCAGATCGTCTTCCACAAGTAGGACGCGCATGTTGCCCTCTCCACACTCATTATCAGATCGTATACCACCTGTGCGTGTGTATGACCAGTGGCATTTCACGGTACACGGGTGTATTTCTAAAAAATAGGGCGATGACATCGGTATGCCCTTCGGACATATCAAGAACACAATGAATATCGGAGTACTACAATCTAAATGAGACGAAATAATCTCACAGAAAATATGTTTTCCTGCGCGGCGCGGTTGCGCAATATCGCGCCCGTATGCGTCAGCGGACGGATCGCCTCCGTCTCCGGCCTGGTGGCGGAAATCGCGGGACTGGCCGGACAGGTCTTCATCGGCGACCAACTGCTTCTGCAGGGACGGGACGGCACGGGCGTGCGGGCGGAGGTGGCGGGGTTCCGTGACGGGCGCGCCCATGCCCTGCCCTTCGGCGGGTTAGAAGGACTGGGCCCAGGGCAGACGGCGTCGGTGCTGCCGCGGGCCGCGGGGTCGATGGCGGTGTCGGACGGATGGCTTGGACGGGTCGTCGACCCCTTGGGCCAGCCGATCGATGGCAAAGGCGCGGTGCCGGAAGGCCAGACGGCGCGCCCCGTCGCGGCCAGCCCGCCCGACGCCACCGGCCGCGCCCGTCTGGGCGATCGCATTACATTGGGGGTACGCGCGCTCGATCTGTTCGCGACCTGCCGGCTTGGCCAGCGACTGGGCTTGTTCGCCGGATCGGGCGTCGGGAAATCGACGCTGTTCGCGATGCTCGCCCGCGCGGCGGTCTGCGATGTCGCGGTGATCGCCCTGGTCGGAGAACGCGGGCGCGAGGTGCGGGAATTCCTGGAAGACGATCTGGGCCAGGCGGGGCTCGCCCGCTCCGTGGTCGTGGTGGCGACATCGGACGCGCCGCCGGTGCTGCGCCGGCGCGCGGCGTATACGGCCATGACGGTGGCCGAGCATTTCCGCGACGAGGGGAAATCGGTGCTGTTCATGATGGACAGCGTGACCCGGTTCTGCCTCGCGGCGCGGGAGATCGGATTATCGGCCGGGGAGCCGCCCTCGACCCGGGGGTATCCGCCCAGTGTGTTCGCGGAATTGCCGCGGTTGCTGGAACGGGCGGGACCGGGGACGGATAAAGGGGCGGCGACCGGTTTCATCACGGCGCTGTTCACGGTGCTGGTGGAAGGCGACGATACGAACGAACCGGTGGCCGACGCGGTCCGCGGCATTCTGGACGGGCACGTGCTGCTGGACCGGCGCATCGCCGAAGCGGGCCGCTATCCCCCGGTCGATGTCCTGCGGTCCCTGTCCCGCGCGGCGCAAGGGTGTCTGTCCGGGGAAGAACTCGCTTTGGTCCGCCGTGCCCGCGGTATTCTGGCATTGCGCGCCGAAATGGCCGATCTGGTGCGCATGGGGGCGTATCGCGCCGGCGCCGATCCCGCCGTGGACGAGGCGCTGATCCTGGGGCCGCGGATCGAAGCCGTGCTGCGCCAGGACCGCGCCGAGCAAACCGGCCTCGACGAAGCCTTCCAGCATCTGCGCGACGCTCTGGGCTTTAATGGCTGATCCTGGCCCGCGCGCGCTGGCGGTGCTGCGCCGGGTGCGCCGGGTGGAAACGGACGAGGCGCGCCGCGTGCTGGCGGAGGCTTTGGCGCGGGAAACGGCGCTGACCGGCCGCGCCTCGGCGATTGAGCAAGCCGTGCGCGACGCTCGCCGGCTGCCGGAGGTGTTCGATCGCGAGGTCTTCGCCGCCTGGCTGATCCGTATCCGGGACGACCGCGCGTTCATCGCCATGGCCCAACGCGCCGCCGAAGCCGGCACCGAAGCGGCGCGCGCGGCGCTGGCGGCCCGGCGTTTGGCGGAAACCGCGGCCGAGGAGGCGTTGGCCCAGGCGATGGCACTGGCGGAGGCGGCGAACGCGAAGCGCGATCAGGCCGAATTGGAGGACGTGGCACGCGCGATCGCGCGGCTCCGGCGCGGGACACCTGACGGAACGGTTTAACCCCAAACGTCCGGACGATTGACACTCGGCACGGCCTCTCGGGTGCGATTCAAGGGTGTGGGGAACGACACCAAGTGGCCCATGAACTGACACCGGCCGTTACATGGCGTCATCCTCAGCGAAGGCCGAGGACCCACGCCTTCCGCCAGCAAATACAAAGGCGTGGGTGGTCCGCCTACGCGGACCATGACACGAATGGTTGGCAACCGCGGATCA
>JAYWAX010000014.1:0-7376 GCA_043782125.1 Acetobacteraceae bacterium
CGCGCCGCCACCGCCGGTGCCGATCCACTCGCCGCTCGCGAGCCCCGCCGCAGCAACAGCACCCGCGGCAAGCGCGCCGACGGCAAACACAGACCGTGGATCGCCGTTGCCCGCGAATGTCAAACAATCCGGCAGCGCGGGATCGCCCCCCTGTGCGGCCCAGATGGTCCGGGCAAAGGCTTCGGCCGTTGATGCGTTTTGGAGGTGACGTGTCGCGGTCATGGTCGTTGCTCCTGTCGGATGCGTGGCAATCGGGTGAAGGAAAGAAAGCACCGGTGCTTTCTTTCCTTCACCCAGATGTCCAATGCACAACAGGGCATGGCGCGATGGGCGTCAATCTTGATAAACTCGATCTACATATACGATCGGAATCAATGTATGACCGCGTTTCTGTCCGCGCCCGAAGCCGCGCGATGTCTGGGTGTGTCCCGCCAGACGCTCTACGCCTATGTCAGCCGGGGTCTGTTGCGGGCGCACGAGACGGACGATCCGCGCAAACGGCGTTATGACGCGGAGGCGGTTGCGCGACTGGCCCAGGATCGCCGACGGGGGCGGCGTCCGAAGGAGATCGCCAAGGCGACGCTGGACTGGGGCATTCCGGTACTGGAATCGGCAATCGCCACAATCGAGAACGGGCGGCTTTATTATCGCGGGCGCGACGCGGTGGCGCTGGCGCGGGACGCCACGGTCGAGGACGCCGCCGCGCTGCTGTGGGACCTGCCGGTTGGCGACTGTTTTGGGCTGGCGGCGCCGGTGTTTCCTCCGGCCATGGCGGTGGCGACGCCGTTTTATGCCGGCGTCGCGTTGGAAGATTCGCTCCTGCCTTTGATGGCGATGGCCACCAGCGACGATTCCACGGCGATCTGGCGGCGAGACCGGCGGCATTTGGCCGCGGGCTGCGGCGCCCTGGTCCGCGTCGCGACCGCGGCGATCGCGGGCACGCCGCCCGCTGCGCGCCCGATCCATCTTTGGTTGGGCGAGGCCTGGGGGCTCGACGCGGAGGGCGTCGATTTGTTGCGAATGGCCATTGTTCTGTGCGCCGATCACGAATTGAACGCGTCCAGCTTTACCGCGCGCTGCGTCGCCTCCACCGGTGCCAGCCTGCGCGCGGCGGTTTTGGGCGGGCTCGCGGCGTTGAGCGGGGCGCGCCATGGCGGCATGACCGCGCGGATCGAGAGTTTTTGGCGCGGCCTGGATCCGGGGGCCACGCGGGATGCGCTGCGGCGGCGGCTGGCGGCGGGGGAGGACCCGCCGGGGTTCGGGCATCCGCTGTATCCCGATGGCGACGCGCGGGCGCGGGCGATTCTGGAGCGGGTCCTGCCGGAGTTTCCCGAAGCCCGTGCGTTGGTCGCGGCGGCGGCGGAGTTGACGGGGCGGCAGCCCAACATCGACTTCGCGCTGGTCTGTTTGCGCCGGTTCCTGCGCCTGCCGGACGGGAGCGCGTTCGGCGTTTTCGCGCTTGGGCGGAGCATTGGCTGGATCGCGCACGCGTTGGAACAGCGCGACACCGGGCAGTTGATCCGTCCGCGCGCGGTTTACGTGGGACGGCCGATCGGCGGTGCGGGGGTTGTCGCCGGGGCGGCCCAGGGGCGCGGTTCGGGATAACGGCAGCGTGGCGAGAATCCGGCCTTTCCCGTCATGGTTCGGCCTGGCCGGACCTGATAAGCAACATCCTGGTTTCATGCGATGCGTGACCGATACACGCACACCCACCCGGTCGAGGCCGGCCTGTGGCGGGAACAGGCGGCGTCCTGGCGCCGCGATCGGGATTGTTATGGGCCTGGACCCGGTGGCGCGCGAAGACCGGCCACGCCGGCAGGGACATTCTGGCCGATACGGTCTGGCCCACGATCCGGGGATCGCTGCCGGTCCACGACTCGATTTTCGCCGGACTTCGGGCAGCGCGCTGTTTCCGCCGCACGGGCATCTGCCATCGGGCCATCGCATCGGGCAGAACGCGTTTGTGCATTCGCGGGGCGATAGGTAGAAGACGCGCATGAATTCGCGACACTTTGCCCTCCGCCGCGCCCTGCTTTGCGCCACCGTTCTGGTTTTGGGCGCCGCTGGCGGGACCGCCTGGTGGCTACGCGCCGGCCAGACTCCCGCAGATCGGACTCCAATCAGTCAGGCGGCCCAGAATCAGGTGCGCGCCGAAGGGGAGGCCGACACGCTCCCCACGCCGCCCTTTCCGCCCCGCATTGCCGAGGGCGATCAATACGACTCATGCCTGACCATGCTGATCGAGGACCCGGAAGGGGCGGAAGCGCTCGCCGCCGCCTGGAAAGCCTCGGGCGGCGGGGAAACGGCGCTGCACTGCCAGGCGCTGGCCGCCATCGCGGCGGGCGAGCCGGAAACCGGGGCCGACATGCTGGAAGGCCTGGCCCATGGCGGCAAGGTGCAGGGGTTGATGCGCGCCGTGCTGCTCAGTCAGGCGGCCGAGGCGCGGTTGATGGCGGAACAGGCCGAAGCCGCGCTGAAGGACACGACGGAGGCGTTGGAGATTTCCCCCGACGATCCCGATCTTCTCATCGGCCGCGCCAACGCCAGCGACGCGTTGGGCCGCTCGACGCAGGCGATGGACGATTTGAACCAGGCGCTGTTGCTGGACCCGGCGCGGGCGGACGCGCTGGTGTTGCGGGCCTCGGTGTGGCGGCGGCTGGACATGCTGGCGGAAGCGCGGTCCGACATCGACCGCGCCATCGCGCTGGACCCGGACGATGCCGAAATCCTGGTCGAGCGCGGCATTCTGCGCCAGCGTATGGGCGACATCCAGGGCGCCCGTAAGGACTGGCAGCGCGCGCGGGACACCGATCCGAACAGCGAGGCGGCGGAACTGGCGGCGCAGAATTTGACCCTGCTGGACGCGGGACCGGAGAAGAAATGACCGAACCGCGAGTCAAAGCCGGCTTCTGGGTCAGCATGGCGCTTCGTCTGGGGGATCGCGACGGACGGCCCGGCGCGGTGCTGCGCAAAGGCGATCCGGACGCGGGCGGCGTGCTGGCGGTGCTGCACGGGCGCGCCGGTCTGACGGTTCTGTCCCAGGTGCGCGGCGCGGGCGGCGAGGTCGCGTGGATGCGCGGCACCGGCGTTGCGCCGGTGGATCAGGAAACCGCCGACGCCTATATCGCGCGGCAGGTGAAATCCGATCCCGATCTTTGGGTTGTGGAGTTCGAATCGCCCGATTATCTGCCCCCCTTCGATGCGAAAATTTTGTGATGGGCTGAATGTTCCGGGCCTTGTCAAATTCTCCTGACCGTATCCCCGGCAATCCCCGATTTTTCGGTCATCCAAGGTTCTCTTGACCATCCGCGGCAAGGTCGGTCAGTCTTTGGGTGCGGAAAAACATCGGAGATAAAACATGGCCAAAATCGAAGGCGGATGCGCCTGCGGCAACGTGCGGTACCACGCGGACGCCGAGCCCATTTTCTCGGGGCTTTGCCACTGCAAATCCTGCCAGAAAATCACCGGCACGGCCTTTTCCGTGGTGGTCGCGATTCCGACGCCGGCATTGTCCGTGTCGGGCGAAACGAAAACGTACAGCAGCAAGGGCGACAGCGGTCAAAGCGTGCATTCGACATTCTGTCCGAACTGCGGCTCGCCGGTCGTGGATACGGCGGACGTGATGCAGGGCGTGACGATGATCCGCGCGGGCACGATCGACGATTCGACCTGGCTGACGCCGGCGATGGAGATTTACTGCGATTCCAAAATGCACTGGGTCGCTCTCGCCGGCATGGCGCAAAGCTTCCCCAAAATGCCTGGGCCTGGCTGAATCGGCCGTGTTTGGGCGAGCCGGCCGGGTTGGCTGGCTCGCGCCTGGCCGTATTGCATATAATTTCATCACATTAAAAGCCGTCAAAAATATGCTTGCCAATTAGGCAAACCCGCGTCATGCTGCATTGCGTCATAAGCAAAACACCGTTCTTCATCCCTCCTTGCGAGAAGGAACGACAGCATGGACGACCGCGAACCCACGCACGCATCGCTTTCCGACCGGGATCATTGGGACGCCATGGCGGCGGCCATGGACCTGAGCATCGAGGGACAACGCCTGATCGCCCATGAAATCGCGTGGGAAGCGCGTTGGTTGTGGCAGAAGGGGATGGGTTGGGCGCGTGGCCTGACCAGCGTGGCCGGTTGGTGGAAAGCCGCGCCGCCAGCCTGACGCCGGCGTCCGGCGCCCGTCATCCTGCGGTATTCGGGTTCCGTGTGGCGTGCGGCGCGAGCCAGCCCATGGAAGCCGCCGGCTCCGCGTCCGTCGTCGCCAGATAGGGTTTGATGTCCAGTAACGGCGTGCCGTCCAGGCAGTCCAGAAAGCGGACTTTCAGCACGTTCTCGCCGTCGAACCCGTCGAAGGCCACGACGGACATGCCGATCGGGTTCGGCCGCGACGGGCCGCGGGTGGCGAAGACGCCGCGCGGCTCGGCGTCGAAGGGTGGGGTGAAGACAAGCTGGGGCGTTTTCGCCTGGTCCAGCAGATACAGCAGGATCAGGTGCGAAAACCCCTCCAGCCCGCGCAAACCCGGCACAAAATCATGGGCTATGCGCACCAGGCACACCGGGGCGGGGTTGGGCTGGCGGCCGTTGCGCGGGCATTCGCCGATGGTTTTCCACGGTGTGGAGATCGTTCCGATGGGCGTCAGGGCGAAGCCGGGCTGGGTCATGGGCGGGACCCTACCCGGAAACAGTCCAGGCCCGAAACCCGGCGCACTGCCAACGGCACGAACGATTGACCGTTCGCGACGTCCTCTCCCCGTCATGGCACGCCCCCGAGCGGGCCATCGGGGGCGGTACACGGTTGCGAGAGTGGCGACGATCGTCGGCGGCCAGCGGCTTTTGTTCAAGCGCCGTGCCGCTCCCGATGGCCCGATCGAGTCGTGCCATGACGGGGGTATGCCTGGCCAAGGGTCATACGTTTGGCCAGTCAACATCAGAACGGCAGCAGAATATCCATCAACTGCTGACCCCAGCGGGCCGATTGCAGTTCAGTCAACTGACCGCGCCCGCCGTAAGCGATCCGCGCTTCGGCCATGCGATCGTGCAGGACGGTATTATCGGAAGCAATATCCTGCGGGCGGATCACGCCGGTCACGCGTAATTCGCGCAATTCCCGGTTCACCACGAATTCCTGCCGCGCCGCGACCACCAGATTGCCGTTCGGCAACACCTGGGTCACCACGCCCGCCAGCCGCAGGGTCACCGATTCATTCCGCTGAATCTGTCCGGTACCGGCGGTGGCGTTGCTACTGCTGAGCGAAATGATTTTCGACGGGTCCGCGATGGTCGGGCCCAGACGGCTGGTCAGGCCCAAGAAGTCGGGAATTCCGGCGGCTTCGGAGCCGGTTCGACCCGTCGAAGTCACGTTCTTCATTTGTGCGGTGTCGTTCATCGACACAACGACCGTCACGATATCGCCCACCTGCGCCGCCCGCTGATCCTTAAAGAACGCCCGCGATCCTGGGCGCCACAGCGCGTTGGCCTCATTTGGCGCTTCCTGCGTCTTCGGCATCGGCATGGTGACGGGCCGGTAATTCGGGTCCTTCGTCGGATCGCTGGTGCGGGTGAGTTCCGGGGGGCGGCCCAGTTCGGACAAACGTTGCAAATTGCCGCAGGCGGGCAAAGCGAGGCAGGTCAGGGCAGCGGCAGCCCAACGCGCGGCCATCGTCAACCGCCCCGCCCGTAGGACAGGCCAAGCCGGGCCTGCGCATTGATGGGCGAGGTTCCGGGCACGACCCGCACGACGCCGGGACCCAAGACCTCGGCCTCGATCACCGCCTGGGATGAGACGTTACGCACTTTGATCCTTTCGCCCAGGGCGCCGGATTCGAGCGCGACGCCCTGCCCGGTCAGCGACAGGCCGGTGACCTGCAATTGCAAACGCACGGGGTCGCCGCGGTTCACCTGAGCCGGATGCATCAGATCGGCGATGGCGATCGGTGCGCCGGCGGGGATCTGGCGTTTCAGTTGCATGCCGATCACGGCGGCGGGATCGCGCGCCACCTCGGCGCGAACGATGTTGGCGTGAACCCGCGCCATGCGCACGTCGCCGGGCCCCGGGATCATGCCCGCAGGCATGCGCAGGACGGCCACCGGCACTTCGACGGTGTCGGCGACCTGGCCGCCGATCCGCGTCACGATCGGGTCCATTCCGTCCGCCGTCACCGACAGCAGCGCGGTGAATCGGCCCAGATCGCGGTCGTAATCCAGTTGCGTCACCACCGGCCGCGAAACACCGGTCCCGGGCACGAGTGGCGGGTTGAAGCCGGGGATTTCGATCTCGCAATCCGGCGCGGCGCCTTGCGCGATCAGCGCGGCGCGCACTGCGGCCATCGCGTCCTCGCGGCGCAACGGGCGGCCCGGCCATTCCAGGATCGCGCGGTCGCCGCTGGAGACCGGTTCCCAATCGACGCCGTATTGGCGCGCGATCGCTTTTAATTGGCGCGCCTCCACCACGATCCGCCCGCCGGGTCCGGGACCGGGTCCCAGCACGCGGCCCGCGTTGACGCCCGCGTCGTCGAACAGGTCGCGCAGGAAGACCTGGGGTCCTTGCAGGGTCACGACGGTTTTCAATGTCGCGGCGTCCACTGGTCGAATGGCGCCCGGGCCGGACGCGCACAGGATGGGGGCGCACAGGATGGCGGCCCACACGATCGCGGCGCGCGGGATGGGGGCGCGCGGGATGGGGGCGCCCGGGATGGGGGCGCCCGGGCCGGACGCGCACAGGACGCCGGCACGCGGGATGCCGGTGTGAAGGATTGGGGCGCAAAGGATGGGGGCCAAATATCGGTATGTCATGACATCACTTCAGGTTGTTCAGGGTGGACATCATCTCGTCGCTGGCAGTGATGGCCCGGCCGTTCATTTCGTAGGCGCGTTGTGCGGTAATAAGGTTGGTGATTTCGCTGACAATATTGACATTCGATGCTTCGACGAAACCTTGCATCACCGTGCCGAAACCGGCGGTGCCGGGGTTGCCCGTCACCGGCGCCCCGGACGCGGAGGTCTGCGCGAACAGATTGTCGCCAAGCGCGTCGAGCCCGGCCACGTTCGGAAAGTTCGCGATCTGCAATTGCCCGATCGTGGTGGGCGCGGTCTGTCCCGCAAGCGTCACCTGCACCTGCCCGTTGGGATTGACCGTGACACCCGTCGCCGCGGCGGGAATGGCCAGGCCGGGCTGGACCGTATGCCCGTCGGCGGTCACGATCGTTCCGTCCGGCGCCAGGCCGAAGGTGCCATCGCGCGTATAACCTGTGGTGCCGTCGGCCAAGGTGATCTGGAAATGCCCGTGACCCTGGATCGCCATGTCCAACGTGTTCGAAGTCTGCTGCAAGGTTCCTTGCTCGTTGATGCGGTAAATCGCCGCGGTCTTCACGCCC
>JAYWAX010000015.1:0-7371 GCA_043782125.1 Acetobacteraceae bacterium
GCTGAACCCAACCTATTTGCTGGGTGGACGCATGCCGGTTCATCGCGACCTTGCGCATGCGGCCATCGCGCGTCTCGCCGAGGATATCGGAATGGATAAAATGGAGACGGCGCAGGGAATACTAGAGGTCGTGACGGCGAATATGGCGCGCGCGATCAGGGTTATTTCAGTACAACGCGGTTACGACCCGCGCGATTATACGCTGATTGCATTCGGGGGGGCTGGACCGTTGCACGCGGCGCGCCTTGCGCAGGAACTCGATATTGGACGCGTTCTGGTGCCGCGCAATCCCGGTATTCTCTGCGCCATGGGCCTGCTGCTGACGGATTTGCGGGTCGATTTCGCGGTCACAAGGCTGCGCGCGTTGACGCCCGCGGCGATCGACGGCATGCGCGACGCCTTCGCCACCTTGGCCGCGCGCGCCACCGAATGGTTCGAGGCCGAACATATCGCGCCGGATAACCGCCGCACCGCCCGCACCGTGGACATGCGCTATGCCGGTCAGAACTACGAACTCGCCGTGCCGCTGCCGGACGGGGAGATCGGCCCGGATACTTTGACAGCGCTTGGGCAAGGGTTTTTCGAGGTGCATCGGCGCCTCTACGGTTTCGCATCCGCGGAGGAGCCGGTGCAACTCGTGACATTCCGCGTCGAGGCGACCGGATTGGTGCCGAAGGCAAGTTTCACCCCCAGCCCGTTGACCGGCACCGATGGGGCGCGCGCGATCGTCGAAAAACGAGACATATGGTCGGAGAAGCTTCGGGTTTTCGCGCCGTGCCCGGTCTACGATCGCGATCGGCTGGAAGCGGGCGATCGTTTCGACGGGCCCGCGATCGTCGAGCAAATGGACGCCACGACCTTCGTCCCCACCGGCTGGAACGCGCGCGTCGACGCGTGGCTGAACATCGTCATGGAGGCGGCATGAACCACGCGGGCATCGATCCGATCACGGTTGAAGTGATCGGCAGTGCGTTGTCGTCTATCGTTGAGGAAATGGGTGAAGCGCTGGTGCGCGCATCCTATTCGACCAACATCAAGGAACGCCGCGACTGTTCCACGGCGTTGTTCGACCTTGCCGGCAATACCCTCTGCCAGGCGGAACATATTCCGATGCATCTGGGCAGTTTCCTGGGCTTGATCCCGCACATCATGAAGCGGCACCCGGTCGAGCACATGCGTCCGGGCGATGTGTTCTGCGGCAACGATGCGTACGAAGGCGGCGGCACCCATCTGCCCGATATCGTCCTGGCCGAGCCGGTGTTCGTCGATGACGCCATCGCCTTCTGGGCTGTGAACCTGGCGCATCACGCCGATTTCGCGGATCGGGGCCACGCGCATATTTATCAGGAGGGTCTGCGAATTCCCCCGGTGCGCCTGTATCGCGCGGGCGAACTGCAATGCGATATCATGGAATTGATTCTTCTGAATTGTCAGGTACCGCGGGAGCGCCTTTCGGATTTTCGCGCACAAATGGCGGCCAACCGATTGGGGGTCGAACGTCTGCGCGCGTTATGCGCGAAATATGGCCGCAACATTGTGCTCGCCGCGGGGAATGCGTTGCAGGACCACGCGGAACGAAAAATGCGCGCGGGCATCGCCGCCATCCCCGATGGCGTTTACCGCTTCGCCGATAAATACGATTGCCCGGAAATCGAAGGCGAGTTCGACGTCTCCTGCGAAATCGCGGTCGAGGGCGAAACGATGCGGCTGCATTTCGACGGCCCGCCGCAGATCCGCGCGGGTCTGAACATGACTTACACGGCTTTGCTTTCCACGGTTTATTACGCGGTGAAAGCAATCGTCGATCCCACGATCCCGCCAAACTCTGGGCTGGCGCGTCCGTTGCGTGTCACGGCACCGGAAGGAACTGTCGTGAACTGCGTCCATCCCGCGGCGGTGAACGGCCGCCTCAGCCTCTGCCAACGCGTCGTCGATCTGATTTTCGGCGCGCTCGGACAGGCCGTGCCAGACCGGGTGACGGCGGCCAGTAACGGTGCGTGCTTCTCCATTACTTTTTCCGGACACCAGCCCAAAGATAATGCGTTATGGGTCTATCTGGAAACCATCGGCGGCGGCTCTGGCGCCCGGCCGCTGAAGGACGGGCTCGACGGCGTGCATGTCCACATGACCAACACATCCAACCTTCCGGTCGAGGCGCTGGAAATCGAATATCCTCTGACCTTGCTGCGCTACGAACTGGTCGATGGCTCCGGCGGTGCTGGCCGTTTCCGCGGCGGCATGGGGTTGCGCCGGGTTTATCGCGCCGAAGCCCCGTGCCGTGTGCGCGTGGACGGCGCCCGCTTCCTGTCCGCGCCCTGGGGCCTCGCCGGCGGGCAACCCGGCGCCAAAGCCTCGGTCACCCCCGGCGGCGGCGCCATCCCCTTCGATCGCGGCCATGGCGGCCTGCGCGCCGGAGAAATCATCGACATCGTCATCGCCGGCGCGGGCGGTCACGGCCCGCCGGAAACCCGCGATCGCGCGATGGTTGCCCGCGATCTCGCGGAGGGGCGGATTGACGCCCGCAGCGCGCGTGAGGCTTATCGGCTTGAAATTCCCGAGGTGCCCGCGCCATGACTCTGTTTCGCCGTTTTTTGCTTGCCGCCGCCGCACTGCTGCCCGCGACAGTCGTGCGGGCGGAAATTCCCGAGGTCCGATTCGCCCGCCAGTATTCGATGGGTTATTTGCAGTTCAACGTCATCGAGCACGAAAAGCTGATCCAGAAACACGCCGCGTTGCTTGGCATACAAGACGTGAAAGTGTCGGGCGTCCGCTTCAACGGTCCGTCGATGATGAACGACGCGCTGCTGTCCGATACGGTCGATATTGTTGGCGGCAGTCCCAACGGCATGTACGCGCTCTGGGCCAAGACCATAGGTACGCCCAGGGAAGTGCGTGCGATTGGGGCGTTGGTGACGTTACCGTACGCGGTTACCAGCACGGACCCGGACATTAAAACGATCGCAGATCTCGGGAAATGCAAAAAAATCCCGGTGCCGTCGCTGAAAGTCTCCTCGCCCGCCGTGACCCTGCAAATGGCGGCGGCGAAGCTTTACGGGATGAAGGCGTTCGACCGTTTCGATCCTTTGACGATCACCATGTCGCCCGCCGACGCGACCGTGGCGCTGCTGAGCGGGGCAGGGGACGTGAACTGCACCGTCGCGCTGCCGCCCTTCTTGCAGCGCCAGCTTGAAGACCCGCGCGTCCACACCGTCGCCACGTCGTTCGAAATGAGCGGTGGGCCGACCACGTATACGGTGGCCTATACCTCCGCGAAATTTCGCGACAAGAATCCGAAACTTTACCAGGCCGTTTACAACGCGTTGCAAGAGGCGACGGATCGCGTCGCGAAGGATATTCGCACGGCGGCGCGGTATTGGATCGAGGACAGCGAGTCCAAGCTCAGCGTCGATTTCGTCGCCGCCGCGGGCAGCGGGAAGGACGTGACCTGGACGATGACCCCGCAAGCCACCATGCAGCAGGCCGAGTTCATGTTCGATGTCGGAACGATCAAGGTGAAGCCGAAATCCTGGAAGGATTATTTCTTTCCGGAGGCGTACGGCCTGTCCGGAAGCTGAACGGCACCATGGTCTGTGGGCGGCGGCTTCGGTCGCGAGGCCGTGCCGCTCCCGATGGCCCGGTCAAGCCGGCCATGACGGGGGGGGCGCGCACTCCTGTCCTTTGATTAGCGGCTGCGCGATCGAGGCGGGCCATGACGATGCGGGAACGATAGGCGCCGTCCGATCGCACGCGCAAAGTCAAACTGGGCCGCTCGCGCGCGCCTTCCGCCCCACCGGGCGCCCATCCTCCAACCCGACCTCGATCGCAAAATCGAAACGATCCACGTCCAGCGCGATGTCCACGTCTTCCGGATACAGCCAGGGACGCGCGGGATCGTGAAAGCGGAAAACCTCGCCTGCCGCCAGAATCATCTGGCGCGCGGCGGCGGAGTCGCCCGGACGGCCTTCCAGCAGATTGCGGATATGCAGCGCGCAAATCTCGTCCTCATCGGTCCGGTCCAGCGCGTTCTTGCCCATCGCCACCAGCGTGATTCGCGCCGGGTTCGCCGCCAGCATCGCCCGCGCCGTCGCTGTCGCGGTCACGAAAGACACCGCGAACCGGCGATCCGCCAGCACCGCCGCCGTCATCCCCTGCGTCCCGGCGCTGGTCCGTTGCAGAATCGTCTTGCCGGTGAAATCGATCTTGCTCGCTTCGAACGGCGAATTTCCGAGATCGAAACCGGCGGGGGGACGGCCATCGACCTCGCCCATGCAAATCTGCCCCAGACCCCGCGCGCGTAATGCCAGCGCTTCCTCGACCCCGCTGACCATCACGATCCTGTCCGCGCCATTGGCCAAGGCGACCGCACCCGTGGTGAAGGCGCGGAACACGTCGATGATCCCAACAACCCCCGTCGCCCGTTTCGCGCCTTCCAACAAACTGTCGATGCGTATTTCTGGCCCGGTCATTGCAACCGCGCCAAAGCTTCGGTCAACCGCGCCGCCTCTGCCTGGAAGGACACCTGACGTTCGCGGTTTTCTTCCACCACCTCGGGCTTCGCACGCGCAACGAAATCGGCATTGCCAAGTTTCTGCACGACTTTCTGAACCTCCGCCAAGGCTTTATCCCGCGCGCCCGCCAGCCGTTTTCGTTCCGCTGCCAGGTCGATCAACCCCGCCAGAGGCAGCACCACCGTCGCTTCGTCCAACACCGCCTGCGCCGAGTCCGCTGGCATACTGCCAGTCAATGCCCGCACCTCCGACGCCCGCGCCATCCGCCGGATCGCGTCCAACCACCGGTCCGCCCGCGCCATGGATTCGGGCGAGGCATCCTTCAACAACACCGGCGCCAACGCCGACGGCGGCACATTCATTTCGGTCCGGACCGAACGCACCAGCCCGATCAACCGCACCACCCAATCCAGCTCCGCGCGCGCGTCCGCCGCGCCCGGAACGTCGACCGCGACCGGCCATACCTCCTGGATCAACGTGCATTCCGCGCCATATCCGAAACGATGCCAAAGCTCCTCTGTCACAAAGGGCATCGACGGATGCAGAATCCGCAGGATGGTCCCCATGACATGCGCCGCCGTCGCGCGCACCTCGGCCGCCGCGGCCGGATCGGCGCCTTCCGCGAAAGCCGGTTTCGCAAACTCCAAAAACCAATCGCAATACGTGTTCCACACGAAACGATACCCGGCCTGGGCGTATTCATCGAAACGAAAATCTTCCAACGCCGCCGCCGCGTCGGACGCCGCGCGATTGGCCGCGTCCAATATCCACCGGCACAACGGAGATCGCACGCGCGACGGATCGAAATCCGGATCGATTCGGACGTTGTTCATTTCGCAAAACCGTGCCGCATTCCACAGCTTTGTCACAAAACTCCGGAAATCCTTGACGCGCGACTCGCCCAATTTCACGTCGCGGCCCGGCCCGGTCAGCGCGCAAATCGCGAAGCGCAGCGCATCGGCGCCGTACGAGTCGATTAATTCCAACGGGTCCATCGCGTTGCCCTTGGACTTCGACATTTTCTGGCCGCGCTCGTCGCGCACCAGGCCGTGGAGATAGACCGTTTTGAACGGCACATCGCCCATGAAATGAATGCCCATCATCATCATCCGGGCCACCCAGAAGAAGATAATGTCGAACCCCGTGACCAACACATCGCCCGGATAATACCGCGCCACCTCCGCGGTTTTCTCAGGCCAACCCAGAGTCGAAAACGGCCACAACGCCGAACTGAACCAGGTGTCCAGCACATCCTCGTCCTGAACCAGTGTTTCCGCCCGGCCATAATGCGTCAGCGCCAGGACGGCCGCCTCGTCCGCGTCCTTCGCAACGAAAACCTCCCCATCCGGCCCGTACCACGCGGGAATGCGATGTCCCCACCATAACTGGCGAGATATGCACCAGGGCTGAATGTCGCGCATCCACGCGAAGAACGTATTTTCCCATTGTTTCGGTACAAACACGGTTTTTCCGGTTTCCACCGCCGCGATCGCCGGCTTCGCCAATTCTCCCGCGTTGCAATACCACTGAGTCGTGAGCAGCGGCTCGATCGGCACGCCGCCGCGGTCGCCGTGCGGGACCTGATGCGTGTGCGGCTCAATCTTCTCGACCAGTTCCAGCCGTTCCAGTTCCGCCACGATCGCCTTGCGCGCGGCGAAGCGCTCCATACCGTCCAGCGAGCGGACAAACGCCGTATCGCCCGCCATCGACTCTTCGATTTCCGCCAGCGTGACATGGCCGGTTTTGTCCAGCACGGAGGGCATCGGCAGATCGTGCCGCCGCCCAACTTCGAAGTCGTTGAAATCGTGCGCGGGGGTGATTTTCACGGCGCCCGTGCCCTTTTCCGGATCGGCGTAAGTGTCCGCGACGATCGGAATCGCGCGCCCGACCAGCGGCAGAATCGCCCGCTTGCCGATCAGGCCCGCCATCGTGGGATGCTCGGGATGCACCGCCACCGCGGTATCGCCCAACATCGTCTCGGGGCGCGTCGTCGCCACCACGATAAATTGGCCCGGCGCGCCTTCGATGGGATAGCGCAAATACCACAGCGAGGAACGGACTTCCTTGTTTTCGACCTCCAGGTCCGAAATCGCCGTCTGCAATTTCGGATCCCAGTTCACCAGCCGCCGGTCGCGATAAATCAGCTTTTGGCGGAACAGCGTAACAAACACCTCCCGCACTGCGGTGGACAGTCCGTCGTCCATCGTGAATCGCTCGCGCGGCCAATCCAACGATGCCCCCAAACGGCGCAACTGCTTCGTGATCGTCCCGCCGGACTCCGCCTTCCACTGCCAGACCCGTTCCAGGAATTTGTCCCGGCCAAGCGCCCGGCGGTCCACCTTCTCCGCGGCCAGCAGCCGCTCCACCACCATCTGAGTCGCGATGCCCGCATGGTCCGTGCCCGGCTGCCACAGCGCGTCCCGCCCCATCATCCGCCGGTAACGGATCAACGTGTCCTGCACCGTGAATGTCAGCGCGTGCCCCATGTGCAAGGAGCCCGTGACGTTGGGCGGCGGAATCATGATCGTGAACGGCGCGGCATTCGAATTTGGGTCGCAGGCAAACGCGCCCTCACGCTCCCAACCCTCGTAAAGCCCAGGCTCGGTGGCGGTGGGGTCGAAGGCCTTGTCGAGTGTCATGCAAATCTCCCGCGAGCCCGGTCCTGCCAGGCACCCCCATTGAACCCGGCGAGCCGGCGGATGCAAGATGGGCGCCCGATTGGGGGCGCCGCTGGGGCTCTTCCCTCTTCAACCGGGCAGCGCCCCGGTGCGTTTCTTTCCTTCGCCCGCTTGTATCCGGCGTCGGGTCCGCCGGGGCCTCGCCGGCGCGGCGGACCTGGCTGAACGGAGCCGGTTCTATACCG
>JAYWAX010000016.1:0-7363 GCA_043782125.1 Acetobacteraceae bacterium
GAAACGCTGGTGCCGATCGATAACCCGACGGTACACGAACAGGTGTTGGACCAGATCATGGCAACCAACCTGCGCGATACGTTGCAATCGTGGGAGTTGCGCCCGGATGGCGTGTGGAAACGTGTGCCGGCCGGGCGGCGGCCAATTTCGGCGCATAATTATTTCATGACCAATCCGTCATTGTCCGGCCGTGGCTCCGCCTTACATCGGCAGGCAGTGGCGTCTCCGTTGACCGGGCACCGGCGCCCGGACCGCCTGAACCAGGATTGATCGATGCCCTTTACGCCAAAAGCCGGATTGCCGCGTTGCGCTGTGGTGGACCTCGGATCGAATTCCGTCCGGCTCGTCGTTTACGAGGGGCTCGGGCGCAATCCGACCTCGATCTTCAATGAAAAGGCGGTGCTGCGTCTGGGCCGCGGCCTGCAGGCGACCGGGCGGCTGGACGAGGACGGCACGGCGCAGGCCATGACCATCCTGCATCGTTACCGTGCGGTGGCGCTGGCGATGGGCGCGCGGCCAATCGAAATCCTGGCCACGGCGGCGGTGCGAGACGCCAGCAACGGACCGGACTTCGTCGCGCGGATCCGGGCGCGCATGCCCGATATTCCCGTGAGGGTGCTGTCCGGCGTGGAGGAGGCCGAGTTTTCCTCCGACGGATTGTTGTGCGGAATCCCCGGAGCCGACGGGTTGTTGGCGGATATCGGCGGCGGATCGCTGGAACTGGTGCGCCTGAGCGAGGGCAAACGCGGCGCGGCGTTGACGCTTCCGTTGGGCGTGATACGGCTGTCCGAGCAATCGGGCGGCGATCTGGCGTCCGCGCGCCTGATCGTGGAAGCGGCGTTCCGCTCGATCGGCTGGTTGAATGAGATATCGGGCCGCGATCTGTATCTGGTCGGCGGCGCCTGGCGGGCCTTGGCGCGGATCGACATGATGCGCACCGATTACGCGCTTCGCATGGTTCACCATTACGCGATCGCCAGGGACTCCGCCCGCGAACTCTGCACGCGCATACTCGGCGCTTCCAGCCGCGAACTGGTGCAAATGGCCGGGGTCAGCCGCCGCCGGATGGAAGACCTGCCCTTCGCCGCCGTCGTGCTGCGCCGCCTGATCCGCATGAGTGGGGCGCGCCGCGTGGTGTTCAGCGCCAGCGGCCTGCGCGAGGGCTGGCTGATGCGTCAGGTGGCGCCGGACGTGCGCGATGAAGATCCGTTGCTGGCCGCGGGCCACGACCTCGCCAGCCTGTATGGCCGCGACGCGTCGCTGCCGCCGGCGCTGCTGACCTGGACCGCGCCGTTGTTCCAGTTCGAGGCGCGGGACGGCGCGCGCTTGCGGGAAGCGGCGTGTTGGATGTCCGACGTCGGCAGTCACGATCACCCGGAATTCCGCCCTGAGCAGGCGTTCCTGCGTGTGTTGCGCCAACCGGGAATCGGACTCGACCACCCCGCCCGCGCATTTCTGGCGCTGACCATCGCGCTGCGATACGAAGCCGATCCGGGCGCGGAGTTTTTGACGCCGGTCCGGCGTTTGCTCGACCTGGCCCAGGCGAAACGGGCGGAGACTCTGGGGATGGCCCTGCGCCTGGCCTACACCCTGTCGGCGGGCACCCCCGACCTGCTGGCGGGCACCCGCCTGCGGATCGAGGGACGGCGGCTGGTTCTGCGGCTGGCCGAGGACAGCGGCGTGTTCGCGGGTGAAAGCGTGGTGCGCCGGCTGACCCGCCTGGCCGACGGGTTGAACCTGGAACCCGCGACCGAAACGATGCGGCGCCTGCCGGACGGCGGAACGAGACGCCTGGAAGTCGCGTGATGCCCGTTCCGGGTCAAAGCGCGTCGATCCGGCCCGCGGTCTTGGACGACGCGGCGAACGTGAGCGCCATCGTCGATGCCGCTTATCGTGTCTACATCCCGCGTATTGGCAAGAAACCGGGGCCGATGCTGGACGATTACCCCGCGCGCATCGCCGCGCGCCAGGTCTGGGTCCTGGACGATGGTGCGGAGATTTTGGGTGTCCTGGTCCTCGAAAATAACGCGGACGGGTTCCTGCTGGACAATATCGCGGTGGCGCCGGAACACCACGGACAGGGCCACGGCCGCGCCCTTCTGGTTTTCGCGGAACAGCGCGCCGTGCATCTGGGCTGGCGCGAGATCAGGCTGTATACGCACGCCCGGATGTTGGAAAATATCGCGCTTTACCGGCGGATCGGCTACGTTGAAACCGCACGTCGCACCGAGAACGGGTTCGAGCGGGTCAACATGTCGAAGCCGCTGCCGTGAAACGGCTTGTCCAATATACCCGCGCGTTGCATCGGGCACCCGGTCGGAACGCGACGCGAAGATACCGGCACGGACGACCCAGCGACGCGGGCAGTGCCCGGGACTCAGCGCCGCAGGCCTGAACGCTGCGCGCCCCCGCCTTCGCCCGCACCGCCGAACACGTTCTCCCCGCCCGCGAACAGCCCCTTGCTTTTATCGCCGCGCCGCACAAACATCCTTTCATGCTCGGCCTGGACTCCGGTTTCCCCGCGCGCGTCAAGGCCGTCCTCGGGCCGACGAATACCGGCAAGACACATCTTGCCATGGAGCGGATGCTCGCCCATGCCTCCGGCATCATCGGATTCCCGCTCCGCCTGCTCGCCCGCGAAAATTACGACCGGATGGTCGTCAAAATGGGCGCCCGCCACGTCGCGCTGATCACCGGGGAGGAAAAGATCGTCCCCCCCGACGCCAAATGGTTCTCCTGCACCGTCGAAGCCATGCCGCTCGACCGCCGCGTCGAATTCGTGGCGGTGGACGAAATCCAGCTCTGCGCCGATCCCGACCGCGGCCATGTCTTCACCGAACGTCTGCTGCACGCGCGCGGCATGGTCGAGACGATGTTTCTGGGCGCCGAGACAATCAAACCGCTGCTGCGCCGCCTGGTCCCGGACGCCTTCATCGAAACCCGGCCGCGGCTGTCGCAACTGACTTATGCCGGCCCGTCGAAACTCGTCCGTCTGCCGCCCCGAACCGCCGTCGTCGCCTTCAGCGCGCGGGAGGTTTACGCGATTGCGGAGCTGATCCGCCGCCGCAAGGGCGGGTGCGCCGTCGTGATGGGCCGGCTGAGCCCGCGCACGCGGAACGCTCAGGTGGCGCTGTATCAGGAGAAGGAGGTGGATTTTCTGGTGGCGACGGATGCCATCGGGATGGGTCTCAACATGGATGTCGATCATGTCGCGTTCGCGGGACTCGGAAAATTCGACGGCCATCGGCCCCGGCGGCTGACGGCGCCGGAGGTTGCGCAGATCGCGGGCCGCGCGGGCCGGGGCATGCGCGACGGAACGTTCGGCACCACCACCGAATGCCCGCCACTCAGCGACGAGGTGGTCGAGGCGGTCGAGGCCCATAATTTCGACCCGCTCGACTTCATTTGCTGGCGGAACGAGAATCTCGATTTCTCCGGAATCGATCCGCTGCTGGAAAGCCTGGCCGCGCTGCCGCCGCAGCCAGGTCTGGTGAAGGGTAACGATGCATCCGATTTCGAGACGCTGCTGGCATTGTCGCGCGACGGCGAAATCCGCGGCCTGGCGCGGGGGCGGCGTTCGGTGCGGCTGCTGTGGGAAGCCTGCCAAATCCCGGATTTTCGGAAACTGACCGACGACACGCATAATAAGCTCTGCGCCCGCGTGTTCATGCATGTCGCGAAGGAAGGGCACCTGCCGGCGGACTGGATCGCCAGTCAGATCGCGCAGTTGGACCGGGTCGAGGGCGATATCGACACGCTGATGTCGCGGCTCTCCGGCGTCCGCATCTGGTCGTATATCGCGGCGCGGGCGGACTGGGTCCGCGACGCGCCGCATTGGCAGGGCAAGGCGCGCGACGTCGAAGACAAGTTGTCCGACATTCTGCACGAACGTCTGACGGCTCGCTTCGTCGACCGCCGCTCCACGCAATTGATGCGCCGCCTCGACGCGGACGACGGCGTGGCGCTGTTGTCGGCCGTCACCCGGCGAGGCGAGGTCGTGGTGGAAGGCCATCCGGTCGGCGTCGTGGAGGGCTTCCAGTTCGTGCCTGACCCGGTGGCCCAGGGCGACGAGAAGAAGCTGGTCCTTCGCGCCGCGCGGCGGGCGCTGCGCGAGGAAATTCCCCGCCGCGTGGCCGCCATCGAATCCGCCGCCGACGATGCCTTCGCGCTGACCCCAGACCACGCCGTGACCTGGGAGGGCGCGCCGATCGCCCGCCTGGTACTGGGCGAAACCGTCGCTCGCCCCAAGGTCCAGGTGCTGGACAGCGAGTTCCTGGACGGCGCGCAACGGGAGCGGCTGCGTATCAGGCTGCAACACCATACCGACTCGCGGATCCGCGCCGATCTCGCGCCGTTGTTCGCCGCCGCCAAAGCCGCCGCGGCCGATCCCGACATGCGCGGGCCGTTGCATCGACTGGGCGAGACGCTGGGGTTGATTCCAGGCGTGGACGAAGAAACGCTGGCGCCCGCGGTGCGGCCGAAATTGAAAAACATCGGTGTGCGCTCGGGCCGTCTCGCGCTGTTCGTGCCCGCCGTGTTGAAGCCTCGTCCCGCCGCGATGCGGGCGCGTCTCTGGGCTTTGGCGCATGGGCGGGTCACGCCGGAATTGCCCGCAGCGAGCGTGGTATCGATGGCCGTCGCGCCCGATTGGCCCCCCGGTTTCGCCGCCGCGATGGGCTGGGTCGAAGCTGGGCCGGTGCTGATCCGGCTGGATGTCGCGGAACGGGTGGCGGGCGAGCTTGGCTATCTGACCCGGCGCGGCCCGATCGTGTTGCCGCGCGACCTTGGCTCGCGGCTGTCGGTGCGGGCGGAGATTGTGCCGATCGTCCTGCGTCTGCTCGGGTTCCGGGTGCTGCCTGGTGGCGGGTTGGCGCCGGAGATGTTCGGTCCGCCGCCGCCCGCGATGCTGGTGCCGATCCGGCGGCGCCGTCCGCCGCCCGCCGCGCCGGCGCCGCGGATCGTCGAGGCCCATGGCCCCTTCGCGGCCCTGGCGGCATTGCGGCGGTAACGCGTGGCGGAGCAGGAAGACCGCGACTGGCAGCGGCTGGATAAATGGCTGTGGTGCGCGCGGTTCATGCGGGCGCGAACGGATTGTGCCGCGCTGGTCGCCAAGGGCGGCATCCGGATCAACCGTCAGCCCACGGAAAAACCCCACGCCCGGCTGCGGCCCGGAGATGTTTTGACGCTTCCCGTCAGGGGCGCGGTTCGCGTGGTGCGGGTTCTGGCACTCGCCGCCCGCCGTGGCCCGCCCGCCGAAGCCGGCACGCTGTTCGCCGAGGTGAACAGCGACGCGGCACCACCTTGCGCGTGACGGCAAACATCGGCATACCGCCGCGTCTGAAATTCGGCCGCGAGGTGACACTCGCCTTTCCGGCCATTGCTTCACGGGCAACCGTGACCATCTGACCTACCAGGGGACTCCCATGACCTACGTGGTCACCGAAAGCTGTATCCGCTGCAAGTACATGGACTGCGTCGAGGTTTGCCCGGTCGATTGCTTCTACGTTGGCGAGAACATGTTGGTCATTCACCCCGACGAATGTATCGACTGCGGCGTGTGCGAGCCGGAATGCCCGGCCGAGGCGATCGTCGCCGACAGCGACGACAAGGCCGCGTCCTGGCTGGAGCGCAATCGGCAATACGCGGCGGAATGGCCGAACATCACCCGCAAGGGGCCAGCGCCTGCGGATGCGGACGAATGGAAGGACATTCCGGGCAAGGAAGCGTTCTTTTCGCCAAAGCCGGGCGAACCCTGAACGCCTGAGCCTGAACCGACGACGCGCCTTCGCCTGAAGCCAAGCCCGCCCGCCCGCCATCGAGATGGAACAACCTGCCACCATGTCAGACGCGCCAGTCACCACCGCCGAGCCCGAGGCCTCAGCCGCCGCCCCCCCCGTGCCGGCGCCGGTGGCACCCCCGTCCGCTGCGCCGACAGCCGCGCCCAGGCCGATGGCGCCGCCGATGAACCGGCCGTCGCATGGCGGTCCGACTCAGATCCCCCGGGCCCCCGCCAAAGCCGAGGTGTTCGTCGAGGGCGATCATGTCGTTTACCCCACCCACGGCGTTGGTAAGGTCGAACGCATCGCGACGGAGGAAATCGCCGGGCACCGGCTGGAACTGATCCACATCACTTTCGAAGAAAACCGCATGACCCTGCGCGTGCCCGTGGCGAAAGCCCGCACCGCCGGGCTGCGGAAACTCGCGAGCCGCAAGCAGTTCGATGAGGCGCTGGCGATCCTGAAGGGACGCGCCCGGATCAAGCGCACGATGTGGTCGCGCCGTGCGCAGGAATACGAAGCGAAAATCAACTCCGGCGACCCGCTGGCGATCGCCGAGGTCGTGCGCGACCTGCACCGCAACTCCGGCCAGCCGGATCAGAGCTTTTCCGAACGCCAGATTTACGAGGCCGCATTGGACCGGCTGGCGGCGGAGCTGGCGGCGCTGGACAAGACCGACAAACCGGCGGCGGTCGCGAAGCTGATCGAATTCCTGAAGACGGCTTGACAGGGCGGCCGTTCGTGACCGGGGCTGGCCGCCCCGCCTTGAAACGGACGGCGGCGCGTGCGCGAAACCAGTGATCTCGTTCCCGCGGTGCACAAGCCGCGCATCCTCGCCATTGCCAACCAGAAGGGGGGCGTCGGGAAGACGACGACCGCCGTCAACCTGGCGGCCGCACTGGCGGCGGCGGGCGAACCCGTTCTGCTGATCGACTTCGACCCGCAGGGCAATGCGTCCACCGGACTCGGGGTCGCACCGCAGGATCGGGGACAGGGCAGCTACCGTCTGATCGACGAAGGCGCGCCCGCCGATCCGGATACCTACCGCACCAAATTCGACCGGCTTTGGCTGATCCCTGCGGGGGCCGATCTGGTTGGCGCGGAGATCGAGCTGACCAATCTGCCCCGGCGCGAATACCGCCTGCGCGACGCCTTGGCGAGTTGGCGGGATTCCGCGCCGTTCCGGTTCATTTTGATCGATTGCCCGCCTAGTCTGGGCTTGCTGACGCTGAACGCGCTGGTCTCGGCCGACGGGGTCATCGTGCCCTTGCAATGCGAATTCTACGCGCTGGAAGGCACCAGCGGCCTGACCCGGACCATCGAGGTCGTTCGCCGCCGCTTCAATCCCGGCCTACGACTCAGCGGAGTCGTGCTGACAATGTACGATCGGCGGAATAACCTGTCCGAACTGGTCGCGACCGATGCCAGGGGATTCTTTGGAGAGTGGGTGTACGAAACCGTGATACCGCGCAATATCCGCTTGTCCGAAGCCCCGAGCCATGGCCTGCCAGTGTCCGAGTACGACGCGAAATCCGCGGGCGCCCTCGCTTATGCCGAAATGGCTCAGGAGTTGTTGCGCCGCGAAC
>JAYWAX010000017.1:0-2653 GCA_043782125.1 Acetobacteraceae bacterium
GAGGGGGCGGCGGGGGGCGGGATACCGTACGGGCATCGGAACAGCGTTCCAGCGGCGAATTGCCGGCGGGCATGACCGGTGCGATCGCGCCATGACAGAAAGAGGACGGTTTTTCGCCTCCAGTGACGTCACCCCGATCGGTAAGAGGCGATATCGAGACGTTGCTTGCCGGGCGGCCGGTGCCAGCCATGCCATCGATCCGGGGCGGCGAGTCCAAAGGCGGCATATCCTGCGATCCATGAAACCGGTCGCGCAAAGTGGCGGAACGATCTTTACCCGGAAGTTTCCCCTTCACATATAAAATGTCCGAACGATTGACATTCGGCGCGGGCTTTTCCCCACGTGACGGCTCGGCGGGGCCATCGGGCACGGCGCGGCGATTGGACGAGAGGCGCTTGCGGCCGGCGATCGTGGCTACTTTCGGAATGGTGTGCCGCGCCCGATGGCCCGCTCGGGGGCGTGCCATGACGGGGAGAGGACGCCGCCATGGGGCAATCGTTCCGCCGGTTGGTATTGTTCATCGCGTGCCGCGCTGGCTCGTTCATTGCGTGCGGCGCTGGCTCGTTTATTGCGTGCCGCGCCCGGGCTTCCCATCGGCGCCGCGATTATTTTTCGAATTTCATTTTTTCGTAGTGCCTGAAACCGCCTGGTAACCTCCGGCATGGTCAGGTCCGGTTGCGCGAGTTCGGCAACCACTTCCGGGCAATCGCATTTGGGCAATGTTACTTTGGGAGACCATCATGATCGAATACGTGAAAACCTGGCTGGAACTGAGACTCGATCGCCGCGCCGTGACTGCTCTGGAATATGGCCTGATTGCCGGCGTTATCGTCGGGACGGTCGCACTGGGCTTTAACCTGCTCGCGAACTCGATGTCGACCAAGTTCGTCGGCGTCGGCGGCAGCCTCTGATTTCTCCGGCTTTCTTCTGGAACGCCGGATGGGCGCGGCGGCGAGTTTCGCCGCCGCGCTTTTCGTTTCTGGACAATTAAATTCGGCCAAGCGAGGCTTCGCATGCCTGACGCGCTCCTTCACTCCTGGCCCTCGGCGATCGTGTTCGCCGCGACATTGGCCAGCGCCGCGATCCTGATCCTGGCTGCGGCCCGCGATATCGTTTCGCGCACGGTGCCAAACTGGATGTCGCTGGCGATTGCGACCCTTGGCGCTGCCGCCAGTCTGGCTGCCGGACGCATTGGGATCAGCCTCGGCATCGGGGCCGCCATTTTCATCGCCGCTGCGATTTGCTGGCGGCGCGGCTGGATGGGCGGGGCGGATGTGAAATTGCTGGGCGCCATCGCCATTATCCTGCCGCCCGCCATGGTCGCGAGTTTCGCCGTCGCGATGGCGCTGGGGGGCGCCGCACAGGCGATCGTTTATATTTTGGCGCGCCGCGTGGTCGCGCCACCGCGCCGGCCGCGGCCGCGTTTCCTGCTCGCCCGCGGGTTGCGTGCGGAGCAATGGCGGATCAGCCGTGGCGGTCCGCTGCCATACGCCTGCGCCATCGCCTTCGGCTTTCTGTTTGTCGTCTGCAAAGGAGCCACGCCATGATTTTGCGCGTCGCATTCTTCATCCTTATGTCCATGGGGCTGATCGGCTTCGGCACGGTCGCCTGGATCACCAGCCGGCCCATGGGTCTGGGCGGCGCCGCCGCCACGAAACTGATCCTGATCACCGCGCAGGCGATCCCCGGTGGCAGCCTGCTGACCTCCGACGACGTGCAAACCAAGGAAGTTCCGATTTCCGAGGTCCTGAAGGAATACACCATCGACACCCTGGACGGGCGCCGCAGCCTGATGGGGGCGATGGTCAAACGCAATCTGGGCGCCGGGGAGGCGTTTCGCAGCGACGACATCATGCGCCCATCCGATCACGGCTTCATGGCGGCGGTGCTGTCGCCGGGCATGCGCGCGGTGACGATCGGGGTGGATGCCGCCAGCGGCTCCTCCGGTCTGATCTGGCCGGGCGACCGGGTCGATCTGATTTTGACGCAGGTGAACAACGATCCCAACGCCGGCATCGGGCGGCGGATCAGCGCGCATACCGTGCTGACCAATGTCCGGGTCGTCGCCGTCGACTCGTTATTGGTGCAGAGCACGCCCGTCAGAAACGCGCCGGTAACCCAGGATGCGCAAAATCGCACGGTGACCCTGGAGGTCGACGAGGATCAGGCGCAACGGGTTCAGGTGGGCATGCGGCTCGGACGGTTATCGGTTTCGGTGCGCGCGGCCAGCGCGCAGGCCGGGGCCGCGAAAACGGAAACGAAACGGGAAGCCACCTTCGCCTCCGACATTCTGCCCGACCTCGCCAACAAGCCCGCCCCAGCCCCCGCGCCGGTGGTGGTCGCGGCGCCGCCGCCGCCTTCGGTCGAATCTCCGCTTCGGGTCTTTTCGGGCCCGAACGAAGCGAAAGAATTCCGGTTCTGACGCGTAACAGCAACGTGGGAAGCGATTGACACATGGTCCAGTCCGCTCAGCGTCATGACAAAGGTGTTCCTGCCGGTCCGTCGCGCCCGGAGCATCGCTCCGCGCCGCGACTCGCCCAAGGGACGATGGCCAAAGGGAAGATGGCACAAGTGACGGGGACGGATTGGGCGAGCTTCCGGAAAGACGCGCGTTATGCGAAGACGGGGAACAGAGTGGCGATGCCTTTTGCCG
>JAYWAX010000018.1:0-2652 GCA_043782125.1 Acetobacteraceae bacterium
CTGAACCGGCAGCGACAGTTGTGCAAGCAAGGCGCCGCAAGACGATTGCCAGCCAGGCCGCACCGCCCCTATTCTCCTCCCGGTCGAGGAAACACAGCATGGCACTCTCAGCCCGCCGGTTGCATCCCCATTTCGTGGCCGAAGTCACCGGCCTGGACCTGCGAGTCCCGCCAGACGGCGCGACAATGCGTGCGGTCGTCGAAACCGCGGACCAATACGCCGTCCTGGTCTTTGCCGGACAGCACATCGACGACGAACAACACGTCGCGTTCAGCCGCCCTTTCGGCCGGCTGGAAACCACCATCAAAGCCTACCGTCCGGGCTTCAAGGGCCGTCTGGACCCGCATGTCGCGGATATCTCCAACCTCGACGAGAACAGCGAACTCCTGTCCGCCACCGATCGCCGCCGCATGAGTTCGTTGGGCAATCGGCTCTGGCACACCGACTATACCTTCAAGGCGACGCCGGGCCTGTATTCGTTGCTGTCCGCCCGCGTCGTTCCCGGGGATGGTGGCGAAACGCAGTTCACCGACCTGCGGGCGGCCTACGACGCCCTGCCGGATCGGATGAAACAACGCCTGGAAGGCCTGACCGCCGAACATTCTCTGCTTTATTCCCGAAGTACGATCGGATTCACCGATTTTTCCGATGCCGAAAAGGCGCGTCTCGGATCGTCGCCGCAACCTTTGGTCCGGACCCACCCCGGATCGAAACGCAAGACCTTGTATCTGGCGTCCCACGCCATGATGATCCACGGGATGGAGGTGCCGGAAGGCCGCATCCTGCTTAAGGAACTCATGGACCACGCGACGCGGCCGGAATTCGTATACACGCACCGCTGGACCGCGGGCGATCTGGTCCTGTGGGACAATCGCTGCACCATGCATCGCGCCTGCGAATACGACCCGGGCAAGGTGCGCGAACTGCACCGCACGACGATCATGGAACCGGCCCCGCCCATGGCCGAACTGACAAGGAGCGTGGCATGACCATTACCGTCAACCCAATGAGCGAGAGTTTCGTTGCCGAAATCGGAAACATCGATCTACGGAAGCCGCTGGACCCGGACACCGTCGCCGCGCTGTCGGACGCGATTAACAAATACGGCGTGCTGATTTTCCACGATCAGCACATCGACGACCGGCAGCAACAAGCATTCAGCCGGAACTTCGGCGATCTGGAAACCACGGTCCGCGCCTATCGCAATGACTTCGTGCCGCGGCTGGATGTTCATATGGCGGATATTTCCAATCTCGACGCCCAGAACCGGGTCCTGCCCGCGAATGACCGCCGCCGCCTGAACGCACTTGGCAATCGCCTCTGGCACTCTGATTCCAGCTTCAAACGCGTGCCCGCGCGATTTTCTCTGCTGTCGGCGCGCGTCGTCCCGGCAGAGGGTGGAGACACCCAGTTCGCGGACATGCGGGCCGCCTGGGACGCGTTGCCGGAGACGATGCAGCGCCGTGTCGAAGGCATGATTTGCGAACACACGCAGATTTTCTCGCGCGGCAAAATCGGTTTCACCGATTGGGCGCCGGAGGAACTGGAGAAAATGGCCCCCGTGCCGCAAGTGCTGGTGCGGACTCATCCTGGCTCGGGTCGGAAGTCGTTGTTCCTGTCGTCGCACGCGGGCCGCATTCACGGCATGGAAGAACCCGAAGCGCGCCTGCTGTTGATGGACCTGTCGGAGCACGCGACGCAGCCTCGCTTCGTGCATACCCATTCCTGGCGCGTGGGCGATCTGACGATGTGGGACAATCGTTGCACCATGCATCGCGCGCGCGAATACGATGAAACAAAAGTCCGCGATTTGCATCGCACGACCGTGTCGGACGGCGTGCCGACCGTTTTCGAACAGGCCGCGTGATCCGGTTTGCCGCCGCCGTTTTTCTGTTGCTGGTCTCCGGGCCGGTTTATTCCGCTTGCGCGCCGGTTGCCTCCGCCAGTCCCCGGGTCTGGCGGGTGGCGGCGGACGATCCCTCGGTGCGCATCGTGTTTCTGGGCCATGCCAGTTTCCTGATCGAAACGCCGGACCACGTCCGCGCGGTCACCGATTTCAGCGGCGTCTTCGCGCCGGATCGCGTGCCCGATCTGGTGACGATGAACCACGCGCATTCCTCGCATTACACGTTGCAACCGGATCCGCGAATCCGGCACGTTTTGCACGGCTGGCGGGAAGGACTGAAGCCACCGGCCCACGACACGATCTTACGCGATTTGCGCGTCACCAACCTGTCCACAAATATCCGCGACCTGGGCGGCGGGACGGAGATCGCCGGCAATTCCATTTTCATTTTCGAGAGTGCCGGTCTGTGCATCGCACATCTCGGACATTTACACCATCTGCTGGAACCCGCCGATCTCGATGCTCTCGGCAGAATCGATATCGTGATGATCGGTGTCGATGGCGCCTATACCATCGGCCAGGCCGACGCGAAGCGGGTCGTGGAGCAGATCAATCCCCGGCTTGTGCTGCCGATGCATTATTTCTCGATGTCGAACCTCGCGCGCTTTCTGGACGCGATGCGGGCGACGCACGCGATCGAGGTGCGTCAGGACCCGGTCATCGAGGTTTCGCGGACATCCCTGCCCGACCGGCCCACCGTGATCGCCTTACCGGGGCCGCATTAGAGCATGATCGCTTCAAGTTGA
>JAYWAX010000019.1:0-7355 GCA_043782125.1 Acetobacteraceae bacterium
CGTCCGATCGCCGTGCCGCTCCCGATGGTCCGGTCGAGCCGAACCATGACGTGGTGGAGAGACCCTGCCGAGAGTCAATCGTTCGGACGTTTGGTATAACCGCCACTCTGGACATCCCGGCCGGAACCGAACACGCTTCCACCCCTGGAACCGGAGGAAACAACAAATGGCCGCAACCAATAAATCCGTCATCGTGACGGGCGCCGCCAGCGGCATGGGCCTCGCCATGACCATGGCGCTGCTGACCGCGGGCGAAGACGTCACCGCGGTGGACCTCAACGCCCCGGCATTGGCCGAACTCGCCAAACGCGCGGCCAACCTGCCCGGCAAGGTCAAGACCGTCACCGCCGATCTGAGCAAGCCCGATTCCTTCGCCCAGGTCACTGCGGCCGCCCTGATCGCGTTCGGGCGGATCGACGCGCTGGTGAACAACGCCGGGATCGGTCAGGCGGCGCTACGCCCGGACTCGCGGCGCGAGCCCATCCGCTTCTGGGAAACCACGCCCGAGCAGTGGGCACGTTTCATCGCGGTCAACGCCGCCGCGCCGATCAACATGGCGCGGGCCGTCCTGCCTCACATGCTCGCGGCGAAATCCGGCCAGATTATTACCGTGACCACCAGCCTCGGGACGATGGTCCGGGAGGGATACCTGCTTTACGGCTCGTCCAAGGCCGCGGCCGAGGCGGCGATGGCAGGCTTGTCCGCCGATCTCGCGGGTACCGGCGTGACCTCCAACGTTCTGGTCCCCGGCGGTGTCACCAACACCCCGCTGGTCGGCAACGCGGGCGATCCCGCGAAGATGCTGCAACCGGAAATCATGGCCGCGCCGCTGCTGTGGCTGCTGTCGGACGAAGGGCAAGCGGTCAATGGCCGCCGCTTCATCGCCGCCGATTGGGATAGGTCGCTCCCGCCAGCCGAAGCGGCGGAAAAGGCGGGCGCGCCGATCGCCTGGGGCGGCATCGCCCGGATGCCGATCGAGCCGGACTGACGGCCCCCAGACTGACGGCCCCCAGACTGACGCCCCCCGGACTGACGACCAGTCACGGGGCTGGCGGATAGCGGCGCAACAGCCACACCATCAGCCCCATCGCGGGCAACGCGGCCAAGGTGCAGATCGCGTAAAACGCCACCCACCCCACGGCGCCCGCCAACACGCCCGAAAACCCGCCAATGGTATGGATCGCCAGCGCCGGGACTGACGACAGCAGCGCGTAATGCGTCGCCGTGAACGCGCGCGAACACAGCCCCGACAAGTACGTCAGGAACGCCGCGTCGGCCATCCCCTGCGCGAAAGCCTCGATTGACACGGTCAGATACAGAACAGGAACCTCGCCCGGCGTATGGGCGAGCACCTCGTACATGATCATCGCCACCGTTTGCGCGGAACCGGTCCATAACAGCGCGCGCCCGACCCCAATGCGCGCCACCAGCCAGCCACCGGCGGCGATCCCGGCCAGCGTCGCGACCAACGAGAACGGACCAGCGCCCGCGATGGCGTCCCGCGTAAAACCCAAAGCCCGGTAAAACGGCGCGGTCATGATGCCCGCCATGGCCTCGCCAAGCTTGAACAGCGCCACGAACACCAAAATCGCTACCGCCCCTGGGCGAGTCAAAAAATCAACCAGCGGATCGACAATCGCCTGTTTCGCCCGCGCGGCGGCGGTGGCGCCCGCCGCGACCGGCGCCCCGTCCGCGACAGGTTCCGGCGCCAGCAGCGTCACCAGCGGGCCGATCAGCAGCAACAGCGCGATCCCCAGCAGCGCGGCATGCCAACCCACCAGACCGGAAGCCCAGATCACCCCGGCCGTCGACGCCAGCATCGCGAACCGGTAGCCCCAAACATAAGCCGCCAGCGCCGAGCCTTGCAGCCGCTGAGAAAATGTCTCGATCCGCCACGCATCGATGGCGATGTCCTGGCTGGCCGATAAAAAAGCGACCAGCGCCGCCGCCGCAATCGCGGCCACGGGCGAAACCACCGGATTGGTCAGCGCGAGGCCGGCCGCCGCCAACGCCAAGGCGGGCTGAATCGCCATCAGCCAGCCGCGCCGGCGGCCCAGACGCTTCAGGAAACCGGGCGGCTTGACCTGATCGAAGACGGGAGACCAAAGAAACTTCAGCGAATAAGCCAGCCCGATATTCGCCGTCAGCCCGATCGCCGCCAAGGCCGTCCCGCTCTCCGACAGCCAGTAACGCAGCGTGAACGTGGACAAAGGCAACGGCAATCCGGCGGCGAACCCATACGCCGCCATCATCCACAGGCGCCGGTCGCGCCAGATCGCGGCCTCCGGGTTCACGCGGGAATGTCGGTGTCGCCGCGCCCGAGGGGACGTTGCATATAGACCGAGTCCAGCCAGCGCCCGAACTTGATCCCCGTCGCGCGAAGCGACCCGATTTCCGTAAAGCCCAAAGCGGCATGCGCCTGGATCGAGCCAATATTGGCGGTATCGCCGATAATGGCGATCATTTGCCGAAAACCCGCTTCGGTGCAAATGTCGATCAGGCGTTGGATCAGCGCCTTGCCAACGCCGCGCCCCCGAGCCTCCTCGCGCACATAAACACTGTCTTCCACGCTGAACCGGTAGGCCGAACGCTCCCGCAACTGCGCGTAATAGGCAAAGCCCAACACCCCCGACGCGTCGCTGGCGACCAACCAACGCCAGTTATGGCCCAGAATACGCCGGTAACGGACCATCATGTCCTCCACCGAGGGCGGCACTTCCTCGAACGTCCCGGTGCCCGTCAGGACATGGAAGGCGTAGATGGACTGGATGTCCGGCACATCGGCTTCGGTCGCGTCGCGAATGATCATGGCAGGGTCCTGCGGATTGGCGTTGTCAGCAAAGCAGGCCCAACGCCCGGGCTGCGCGGATGCCATGGGCGAGCAAGGCGCGGTCGCGGCCAGGTCCTGCCACCAAAGACAGTCCGGCAGGCGCGCCATCCACCGTCCCCACGGGCAGCGTGAGTTCCGGCAACCCGCAGAAACCGGCGATCGCCGTCACGCCCATGGTCGCCATCCTTATTTCGTCCTGTTCCGCCAGCTCCGCACCCAGCAACGGCGCCGGCCCTGGGCTTGTCGGGTAAACCAGCATTGCGCCACCTGCGAGCAGCGCATGCATCCGGGCCCGGAACGCGCGGCGGAAAGCGCGTCCAGCAGCCGCCAGCACCGGGTCCAGCGCTTTCGCGGCGGCGAAGCGCTCTCCAACGCCCGGCCCAAACGCGGGCGCATGGCGCGCGACCCAGGGACCCAGGGCGGTCCAGGCTTCCTCGGCCTGCACCGCGCGGAAATGATCGAAGATCGTGGCAAGACCCTCTGGCAAGGGATGAATTTGGATCGCGGGACCGAAAACCTGTTCCAGCGTACGCAGCGCGGGCCACAGGGCGGACGCGGTTTCGGGCCGGGCATTGTCCCAGGCCTCCGCGACCACCAACAACGGGCCAACGGCCTCGCCATCCGCGGCAGAGTCTGAGGGAAGCAAAATGCCGCCCACCCGCGCCAGCATCGCCGCGTCCCGCGCAAACCAGCCCAGAGTGTCCAAACTCGGTGCCAGCGGGCAGGCGCCGGCGAGCGAAATCGCGCCATGCGTCGGCCGTATCCCGAACAGGCCGCAATAACTCGCGGGGATACGCACCGACCCGCCGGTGTCGGAACCCAGGGCAAAATCCACCAGGCCGGCGGCGGTGGCGGCCGCCGATCCGCAGCTCGACCCGCCGGGGAAGCGGTCCGGCGCGGCGGGGTTGACCGGGGTGCCGTACCAGATGTTTTCGCCGGTCAGGCCGTACGCCAACTCCACAGTCTTGGTCTTGCCCACCAGGCGCGCGCCGGCTTCCAGCAGCGCGGAAATGGGCGGGGCCGTGCCGGTCGCCTTGGGGTGAGTGGACGCCCAATCCGGGTTGCCGAAGCCGGTGATCTCCCCGGCCACGTCGAACAAATCCTTGACCGCGAAGGTCAGGCCCGCCAAAGGCCCGGCTGCGGCGGGTTCCCGGATGCATCGCGGTCCCGGCATGAAGGCCCGGACAGTGTCGTCGCTATTTGGCAAAGCCGTCTCCCAAACCTCCCGATATCCCCGCGCCGGGCGATGTCCGAAGCATCGTGCCGCCTTCCGCCGCCATGGGGAAGTCCACGCACGGCGGACACCTGGGCAACTGCTTGACCGTAGCCGCATGCCTGTCCCCGTCATGGCACGGCTCGACCGGGCCATCGGAACCGGCGACGGCGGCTCCGTTCGCGAAGAAAGCGGCACGTGGGACCTTCCGGTGCCTTCGTCCCCGAGGTGTTGCCGCTACGGTTGGCCCTCTCGTGACATGCCATAACGGGAAGAGGCACAGCGGAGTCGTTCAAACGACTGCCCTGCGGCGGACACTCTTCGTAAACCAACGATTTGTTGATTTTTTTGGTCATGGGGTGGCATAGAGATATGCGGGAACGGCGGGCCGGTTCTTCCCATGTCCTGGGGACCCGGTGCCGCCATACCGGCGTGGTCATAAGAACACGTCAGGGTTGGCACGCTCTGGGGGAGCGCGTTTCGCAGGCAAAGTGAAACTCACGATGCCTGAAACAGGAGGACGATTTGGGTCCTGTCAACGTTTTCGCACCGCTGTTTCGCCTCCGTCCTGAGGTAAGGTCTCTTAAAGGGTTCGCTCGTGGATATTTCTGACGGACACACGCCTGGCCCATCGTGGCTCGGACGCCAGGCCCCCACTCCTGTTCCGGACCCGGCCACGGCAGGCATGTCGCAGGAGGCCGGGGAGGCCGCGCCGCGCGGCGCCCCAATCCATCCGCGCCTGATGGCGATGATGATGGCCGCCCGCTATTTCGGGCTGGAACTCGACCCCAACGAATTTCGCCTCGCGCCCGGCGAAACCGCGCCAAGCGCGGCGGCCCTGTCCGACTGGGCCAAAAGTTCCGGCATGTGGTCGCGCGCGTTGCGGCTGAAATGGCGGCATTTGATGAACTTCGGCGGCACCGGACCCGTGGTGCTGCTGTTCAACGACGGCACCGCCGGACTGCTGACCGGCGCCAATCCCGAATCCAAGATCGTCGGCCTGAAAGACCCAAGGGCGCCGGAAGCGGACCCCGCGATCATGGTCGACGAAATGCGGCTGGCGGAGGTCTGGAGCGGCGAAACCATCCTCCTGCGCGCCGAACGCGGCCATGCAGAGGCCGATCCGCCCTTCTCGCTCACATGGCTGTTCCATATGATGATGAAGGAAAAGAAGTCTCTGGGAGACCTCTTCCTCGCATCTCTGGCGCTCAGCTTCCTGACCATCGTGCCGCCGCTGCTGGTCATGTCGGTGGTTGATAAGGTCATCACCCATCACAGCTTCGCGACCCTCTTCCTCATGAGCGTGATCCTCGGGATCATGGTCGCCTACGAAACATTGCTCGGCTTTGCCAGGCGGCTGATCATCGCCGTGGTGGGCGTGCGGACGGACGCCAAACTCAATCTGCATGTCTTCGCCCGCCTGGTGCGGCTGCCGCTGGATTACTTCGAACGCCATCCCGCCGGCGAGACGATGTACAAAGTCAGTCAGATTCACCAGGTCCGCGGCTTCATTACCGGCAAGCTGCTCACGACCCTGCTGGACCTGATTACGCTCGCAGTCCTGCTGCCGTTCCTGTTCTGGCTCAACGCGACGCTGGCCTGGATTGTGCTGGTCTGCTCGACCGCCGTCATGCTGATCATCCTGGCTTATCTGCGCCCGATGCGCGTGGTCTACGGCCGAGTGATCGCCGCGGAAACCAACAAGCAATCCGCCCTGGGCGAGACCGTGTTCGGAATCAAAACCGTGAAATCCCTGGCGCTGGAACCGCAGCGCAAAGCGCTTTGGGACGAACGTGTCGCGGAAGCCGGCAAATGGCGCCTCGCCTTCGGCAAACTGGGCAATTGGCCGCAAACCCTGGTCACCCCGATCGAACGCTTCATGTGGATGGCATCGTTATGGTCGGCGCCTATCTGGCGCTGGTCGATGAAACCGGGTTCCAGGTCGGCAGCCTGTTCGCCTTCATGATGCTGTCGCAACGCGTCAGCCAGCCGCTCGTCGGCCTCGCCCGCCTGATCGAGGAATGGGAAGAGGTCGCAGGCTCCATGGGCCAGGCCGCCGACGTGTTGAACCGCCCGCTGGAGGTCGATGCTGCCTCGGGTGGATTGCGGCCAAAATTCGCCGGTGCGATTTCCTTCGAAGACGTGACCTTTACATACGCGGGCACCAAAACCCCGGCCCTGGAAAAAGTCACCTTCGCCGTCCCCGCGGGCACCATGCTGGGCCTGGTTGGCCGGTCCGGGTCGGGCAAGTCCACGATCACCCGCCTGCTGCAAGGCATCAACCGCGAATATACCGGCTTCGTGAAGATCGACAGCGCCGATCTGCGGGAAATCAACCTGCGGCATTTGCGGTCCAGTTTCGGCGTCGTGTTGCAGGATAACTTCCTGTTCCGTGGCTCGATCCGCGACAACATCCTCGCGGGCCGCCCAGGCCTGACGCTGGACGATGCGATCCGGGCGGCGCGGCTGGCCGGCGCCGAAGAATTCATCGAACGCATGCCGAACGGTTACGAGACTTATATCGAAGAAGGCTCGCCCAACCTGTCTGGCGGCCAGAAACAACGTCTCGCGATTGCCCGCGCGTTGATCACCGACCCCCGTATTCTGATCCTGGATGAGGCGACCTCCGCCCTCGACCCGGAAAGCGAGGCCTTGGTCAACGCCAATCTGCTGCGCATCGCGCGGGGCCGGACCATGGTCATTGTGTCGCACCGGCTGTCATCGCTGGTGGAATGCGATCAGATCATGGTGCTGGACAAGGGCAAGGTGATGGATGTCGCCCCGCATGAAAAATTGCTGGAACGATGCACTGTCTACCGCCAGCTCTGGGCGCAACAAAATCGTCATCTGGATGTCAAACAAGGTTCCCGTCATGCCGCGCTCGCCCCAAACCTCGTCCACGGCAGTTAGCACTTCGATCGGGACGGCGATCGCGGATCGCCACGACCCGACGCTGCCGGTTATCCTGGAATACCAATCGCCATCGACAGCGATCGTGAACACACCGACCCCACGCATCGCGCGCGGGATCGGTCTGACCGTCAGCACGATGGTGTTCGCCTGCTTCGCCGCGATGGGATTTATCAAGGTCGATAAGGTCGTCACCGCGCAAGGCAAAGTGGTCGCCAGATCGCCGACGATCGTGGTCCAACCGCTGGAAGCCTCGATTGTGCGATCGATCGAGGTGCGGGAAGGCGAAACGGTCCGCGCCGGGCAGATTCTCGCCCGCCTCGATCCGACCTTCGCCGCCGCCGATCTGGAAGCCTTGAAAAGCCAGGTGGCGGCGTTTTCGTCGCAGGTCGCGCGGCTTCA
>JAYWAX010000020.1:0-2646 GCA_043782125.1 Acetobacteraceae bacterium
GTATCCGGACCTTCCCATCGAGGCGATGCATCCCTCGCCTCAACGTGATCCTTATACAGGACCGTGGCGGTCCTGTCAAGATTACTAACCAATTAATTACCCGATAGGTTCCCTTCCATCAGGTCGATCAACGCCGCCATGTCGGGGGGAACCGGGGTTTCGAAGCGCATGGCCTCTTTTGTGCGAGGATGCGCGAAACCCAGGGACGCCGCGTGCAGCGCCTGCCGGGGGAAGTCGAGCAAAACCCCTCGCGCGGAGATCGGCAGGGTTTTCGCCATGGACGGAATACGGCGGCAATAAACCGGGTCGCCCACGATGGGATGACCGCTGGTACTGAGATGTACGCGTATCTGATGCGTCCTGCCGGTCGCGAGACGGCAACGCAGCAGGGAAACCGCCGTCCCGTAGGCGCGCAGCACCTGATAATGGGTCAGGGCCGCCTTGCCGCCATGTCCGACCACCGCCATGCGCTTGCGATCCCGCTTGTCCCGGCCGATCGCCCCTTCGATCGACCCGGCCAGGGGAACCGGTAATCCCCAGGCGAGGGCGAGATAGGAACGTTCCAGGTCGCGTGTGGCGAAGGCGGTCGTCAGGGCATCGTTGGCCAGTTGCGTCTTGGCGACGACCATTACCCCCGATGTGTCCTTGTCCAGGCGATGCACGATCCCCGGCCTTCTCTCCGCGCCAATGCCCGTGAAACCCGGCCCGCAATGCGCCAGAAGCGCGTTCACCAAAGTCCCATCCGGATTGCCGGGGGCGGGATGCACCACCATCCCCGCTGGTTTGTCCAACACGATCAGATCCCGGTCCTCGAACAGAATCGGAAAAGCCATTGGCTGGGGCAAGGGCGTAGCCGAAACCGGGGGTGGAAGTACCAGCGTATATGTGGCTCCCGATCTCGCCATGTCCGCCGGTTCGCGAATGCCAGTCCCCTGACGCGATAGCCTGCCTTCCTCGATCAGCGTCTTGATGCGAGAGCGAGAGGGCGCTCCCGCCTGTTCCGACAGAAGCCGGTCGATCCTCTGACCCGCCTGCCCAGGGGTTATCGTGATCTCTATGACTTCCGCGCGCGTCTCTGTCATGGGAAAGGCTTAACCCGAGGCCCGGTGGCCGGAAAGGACGCGCTTTGGAAAATGGAATGCGGACACTGAAAATCGCCACCGTTGTCATGGGTGTCATGATACTGCTTGGGACGGTGGGTCTGGCTGTCATGATCCTTAAACGCGGTGGCGGTGTGCCGGGTTCCTTTGTCAAGGTCTTCGATGTGACTCTTGATGAACCGGTCGGTACCAGTATCGCCTCGGTCACTCCGGTTCGGGATCAACTCGCGGTCCACCTGCGCGGTGGCGGCGTGGATCGTATAGTCCTGGTCGACCCCGCATCTGGCGCGGTGGTAGGACGAGTCCTGCTGGCGCGTTAATAAAAATAACGAATTTGTTACATGCCCTGGCTCGCGCGCCAAGGTGATGGCTGCCCAGGGGGCGCGTGGATCAAGGGTGGAAGGAAGCATGATGGTGGGAGGCGGCACCGGCTTCGGAACCGATCCGCGACGGGTGCCTGCGCCCGGTGCATGGAACGTTAGGCGCTGCCCAAAGAGTACCGCTTCAGTCAGGCTGTTTGCTCATCCCTGTCATCCCCCGATCAGGCCGGGGGATGACGACCGGGGGACGACCAACCCGAAGCGACAATCCTTGGTGGTCGCCTTACCTACTTCACATCCGCCGCGACACGCATGTGTACGATGCGGTCAGGATCGGACACGGTGCCGCCACCGCCGCTGCCGCGCTTGAGCTGATCGACGAACTCCATGCCCTGTACGACCTGACCCCAGATCGTGTACTGGCCATCCAGATGCGTGGCGGGCGCGAACATGATGAAGAACTGGCTGTTGGCGCTGTTCGGATCGGAGGTGCGGGCCATGCCGCAGGCACCACGCAGGAAGTGGCGCTTCGTGGTGAACTCCGCCTTAAGGTCCGGCAGCTTGCTCCCGCTCGTCCCCGTACCCGTCGGATCGCCGCCCTGGGCCATGAAGCCCTCAATGACGCGATGGAAGGGGGTGTTATCGTAGAAACCCTGGCGGGTGAGGGTCTTGATCCGCTCCACATGCGCGGGCGCGATGTCCGGGAACATCTGGATCACGATCCGCCCGTGTTTGGTGTCGATATAAAGAGTGTCCTCGGGATTCGCCGTCTGGGCTTCCGCGTCTTCGCTCATGATGATTCCAGTGGTGAGGGTGATGATCGCGCAAGCGGAGGCGATCAGGGTACGGCGTCGCATGGTCGTCTCCCGTTCAGGATTTGTCGCGGATCTTTCGCATGATCCGCTCGAACGTCAGGGCCGGAACGAACGAGGTGATGTCGCCACCGAGCATCGCCACTTCCTTGACGAGACGGGAAGCGATGAACTGATGTCGTTCGCTGGCCATCAGGAACACGGTTTCAACGTCCGGCGCCATGCGATGGTTCATGCCGGCGATCTGGAATTCATAATCGAAGTCGGTGACGGCGCGCAGGCCGCGCACGATCATCGAGGCGCCGATCTTGTGGGCGAAGTCGATCGTCAGCGTGTCATAGGGCATGACCTCGATGACCATGCCGTTGCTGGCGGCGATGGATTTGATCTCGGCTTCCACCAGTTCGACCCGTT
>JAYWAX010000021.1:0-7340 GCA_043782125.1 Acetobacteraceae bacterium
CCGCGCAATGGACCAGGATGTCCAGGCGCCCGAAGCGGGCGAAGACACTGGGGGCGAGGGATTCGAGCTTTTCTGGCTCGCGCAGGTCCAGTGCCAGCAGGGTCGCGGTTCCACCGGCGGCGCGGATCGCATCGTCGGTTTCTTCCAGTCCGCCCTGGGTGCGCGCCGTCAAAATCGTATGGGCGCCGAGACGGGCGAGTTCCACGGCCACCGCCGCACCCAGCCCACGGCTGGCGCCGGTGATCAGCGCCACCCGCCCTGTCAGAATTTTGGACATCACGGTATCTCGGCGAGCAAACTCAGTTGCCGATCCGCGTTATCCGCCTGATCGGGCAGCGGGATGGGGTAATCGCCGGTGAAGCAGGCATCGCAGTAGAACGGCTGAACAGTGTCGCGGCCTGGCTTGCCCAGAGCGCGATACAGGCCGTCGATCGAGACGAAGGCCAGGCTGTCGGCGCCGATCAACTCCGCCATTTGCTCGACGGTGTGGCTCGACGCCAGCAGTTGCGAGCGTTCCGGCGTGTCGATGCCATAGAAGCAGGAATGCGTCGTGGGCGGGGACGCGATGCGCAAATGGACCTCTCGCGCGCCGGCTGCGCGAACCATTTCCACGATCTTCTTGCTGGTGGTGCCGCGGACGATGGAATCATCGACCAGGATGACTCGTTTGTCCTTCAGGATCGGGCGGTTGGCGGAGTGTTTCAGCTTCACGCCGAGGTGGCGGATGTGTTCGGTCGGCTCGATGAAGGTGCGGCCGATATATTGATTGCGGATGATGCCGAGTTCGAAGGGGATGCCGCTTTCGACGGCGTAGCCCATCGCGGCGGGCACGCCGGAATCGGGGACGGGCACGACCAGATCGGCATCGACGGCGGATTCGAGGGCCAGTTCGCGGCCGATGCGCTTGCGGGCCTCGTAGACCGAGGTGCCTTCCATCAGGGAGCTGGGGCGGGCGAAATAGACGTATTCGAAGACGCAGAACCGTTCCTGCTGGCGGGCGAAGGGGCGGACGCTGTGGACGCCTTTGTCGTCGATGACAACGATTTCGCCGGGCTCGACGTCGCGCACGAAGTCGGCACCGACGATGTCGAGCGCGCAGGTTTCGCTGGCCAGAACCCAGCCACCGGTTCCCTCGGTGCCGATACGGCCCAGAATGAGGGGGCGGACGCCTTTAGGATCGCGGATGCCCATCATCGCGTGTTCGGACAAAGCGACCAGCGACCAGGCCCCGATGACCTGTTTCAGCGCGTCGATCAAGCGGTCCACCACCGTGGAATAAAGGCTGATGGCAATCAGTTGGATGAAGACTTCCGAGTCGGTGGTGGACTGGAACAGGGACCCGCGGCGGACCAAAGCGCGGCGCAGCACATGGGCGTTTGTCAGGTTGCCGTTATGGGCGACGGCGAAGCCGCCGAACTCGAAATCGGCGTAAAGCGGCTGCACATTGCGCAGCACCGTGTCGCCCGTGGTCGCGTAACGATTATGTCCGATCGCAATTCGGCCGGGTAGACGGTCGATGACTTTCTGGTCGCCGAAATTGTCGCCAACGGAGCCCAGGCCGCGGTGGGAGTGAAACCTGGAACCGTCATAGGCGACAATGCCCGCCGATTCCTGGCCCCGGTGCTGCAAAGCGTGCAAGCCAAGCGCGGTCACGGCGGCAGCGTCGGGCACGTTCCAGACGCCGAACACGCCGCATTCCTCGTGGAACGCGTCGTCGTCGTCCGCGTCCCGAAGGAGGGAATGGGTTTCGTCAGCCATGCGGATGCTTTCCTGTCACCGGCGAATGGGCGGGTCGATCGCACGGCCCGCCGGGGTTGGTGTCATTAACCCTTCCGCCGAGGTTTGTCGCGCCGCCGGCAACGGGGCGACCACTGGGCGGTATTCCGGCGGGATCATCTTGACCACCCAGATGGCGCCGTCATGGATGTACGGCAAGACCCTCGCCGTGGCGACCTGCTCCGGCCAATGATCGGAGGGCATCGCCAGGCCGCCAACGATATAGACGGCAACCGCGACCGCCGCGCCGCGCACCAACCCGAACATCAGCCCCAGCACGCGATCCACGCCGCCGACCGCGGAAGAGCGGACCGCGCTGCCAATCATTTTCGAGAGGATCGAGAACACGATCAGCGAGACAAGAAACAGAACGATATAGCCAGCCGGATCGACCCATTCCGGCGAGGGAACATAGCGGGCGACATACGGACGCGCCACCGGCATGAAGGTGAAGGCGACCATCGCGGCGCCCGCCCACCCGGCGATACTGAGAATCTCGCGCACGATTCCGCGCATGTAAGAAATCAGCCCGGACAGGGCCAGTACGCCCAGTACGACCAGATCGACAGATGTCATGGTGTTGTCATTCCCTGGCTCGGTTTGCTTTTTGCGGGGTTTTTCGGGTTCTGGAAAGGCACAGTCAATCTGCTTTGCTGTTTTCGGGGGCGAAGCGGGCCACAAGATCGGCGATATGGCCGATGTGCGCGAGTCCCACCCCCTCCGGTGCCGCCAGTTTGCGGTTGCCGAGTGCGGTTCTCCTGGGCAGGGCCGCTGTGCCGAAGCCAGGTCTGGCGGCTTCCTTCAACCTCGCGTTGTCATTTCCTGTCTGGGTTCCGGTTCGGGCGTGCCTTTTGCGGCGTTTTCCTGGGAGTGACCAGCCCGGTCAACCGGCCTTTCCGGTCTCCGGGCTGAACGGCGCCACGAGACTGGCGATATGGCCGATTTCCTGGAGCATCGACCCATCGGATCCCGATAGAATCCGGTTGCCGTGTCCAATTCGCCGGGGGTTTGGGTTGAATTCCATCGATCATTGTGCTATCGATCAGCGATGGGGAGAGGCCAGTGCGGGTGTTCAAGGTCAAAGTCTTCACGCGTTTTCAGCGTGGCGAAGGCATGAGCGACACGGCGCTTTGCCGCGCTGTACGGGATGCCGAAGCGGGTCTCATCGACGCCGATCTTGGGAACGGGCTCATCAAGCAGCGTGTGGCACGGCCGGGTCAGGGCAAGCGCGGCGGCTACCGGACGATCGTCGCGTACCGGACGCGGGACCGGTCGGTATTCCTGTTCGGTTTCGCCAAAAATACGAAAACCGGCCTGCGACCGGACGAACTGGCGGCTTTGGGGATGGTCGGGGCACGTTGGCTGAATGCCGGCGATCGGCAGGTCGCGAGCGCGCTGGCCGATGACGAATTGAAGGAGGTGGACTGTGACAAGAACGGGCAAAGCCAAAGGTGAGTCGACCGGCGGGACTCGCCTCAGGGCCGAGATTGTCGAGATGACTCAGGGCTTGCACCGTTTGGGCATGGCCGACGATGACGAGCTTGAGCAGATGACTCTGCGGATGCTTGGCCGTCTCGCCCTGCCAAAGGTCGCCGCGCTGTCGCCTGTTGAGATCGCGGCGGTCCGGCGTCAGGCGGGCGTGAGCCAGGCCGTGCTGGCGGGGTTCCTGAACGTCGGCGTCGCGACGGTCAGCCAGTGGGAGCGCGGCATGCGCCGGCCCACCGGCACGGCCCTGAAGCTGTTGCACGTCGTGCAGTCGAAGGGGCTGGACGCATTGCGTTGAAACACAAAGCAGCGGCGCGTTGGAACTCAAAGCAGCGGCCCGCAGAGTACCGGCGGCGGGCGCTGGCCGGCCCGGTCAATTCGTCTTCCCGGTGTCCGGGCTGAACCGCGCCACAAGATCGGCGATATGGCCGATTTCCTCCAGCCGCAAACCCTCTGGCGCGGACAGGCGGCGGTTGCCATGGGCGACCCGGCGGGGAAGCGCGGCCGTGTCGAATCCGAGTTTGGCCGCTTCCTTCAACCGCGCCTCGGCCTGGGCCACCTGGCGGACCTCGCCGGAGAGGCCGATCTCGCCAAAATAGACGGTGCCCGGCGCGGTGGGTTTGTCGAAGGCGGCCGATGCGATGGCGGCGGCGACGGCCATGTCCGCAGCGGGTTCGTTGACCCGCAGGCCACCCGCGACGTTCAGCCAGACATCGGTCATGTTCAACCGCAGGCCCGCGCGCGTCTCCAACACCGCCAGCAGCATCGACAGGCGGCCGCTGTCCCAGCCGATCACGGAACGGCGCGGCGAGCCGCCGGGGTTGGGGGCCAGCAGCGCCTGGATTTCCAGCAGCACGGGTCTTGTGCCCTCCAGCCCGGCGAAGACCGCGCTGCCCGCGATGTTGCCGCGCCGCTCCGCCAGGAACAAAGCGGAGGGATTGGCCACCTCTGCCAGGCCCACGTCGGTCATTTCAAACACGCCGATTTCGTCGGTCGCGCCGAAGCGGTTTTTCACGGCGCGGAGGATGCGGAACTGATGGCCGCGATCGCCCTCGAAATACAGGACGGCATCGACCATGTGCTCCAGCACCCGGGGACCCGCGATCCCGCCTTCCTTGGTGACGTGGCCGACGAGGACGAGGGCGAAACTTTTCGACTTGGCGGCGCGGATCAGCTCGAACGAGCAGGCGCGGACCTGCGACACGGTGCCCGGCGCGCTGTCGATCGCGTCGAGCCACATCGTCTGGATCGAATCGATGACGACCAACGCCGCGTCATGGGCGCGTTCCAGGCTGGCCACGATGTCGCGGACATTGATCGACGCCGCGAGTTCGATCGGGCTGTCGGCGACACCCAGGCGGCGGGCGCGCAGGCGCACCTGCTCGATGGCTTCCTCGCCGGAGATGTAAAGGACGCGCTTGCCGGTTTTCGCGAGACAGGCGGCGGCCTGCAGCAGCAACGTCGATTTGCCGATCCCGGGATCGCCGCCGACCAGCACCGCGGAGCCCGGGACGAGGCCGCCGCCGAGAACGCGGTCCAGTTCCGCGATGCCGACGATGGCGCGCGGCGGCGGCGCGGTTTCACCCTGCAACCCCACGAAAGTGACGCTTTGACCCGCCGGCGCTTTCGACGCCGGGCCGGGACGCGGCACGAGGGTTTCCGGTTCGACGGTGTTCCATTCTTCGCAGGTCTCGCATCGTCCCGCCCATTTTGGGGTGACGGCGCCGCAGGCCTGGCAGACGAAACGGGTGGTGGCTTTGGCCAAGGCGGGCTTTCTCGCAGTGTTGCGGCGCGGCTAGTATAGGCTGGTTGGCCTGGGGCTGGAAGCGGAGGTAAGCGGGTCGTCGAAGACGTTGTCACGCCGGCCCGCTGCTGTCCGATCATTCGGCGCGCGGGAGGTGGATACCGGGGCCGCGTCCAGAACACGCACAACGTATGCATCCGCGCCAGGAACGCCAGCGAACCGGCCGCGATACGCGCTGACCCCGTTGAACCCGTGATCGACAAGGGGTGGGACCAAATTACGCGAATCCGGATTGAGGAGTGGAGATTTGTTCGATCGTGGTGCGGCTGGTCTCGATCGGCCGGCGCGCGGCTGCCGGGCCGGCGCATGAGCGGTGCAGCGGGGCGCCCCGATAAAAATTGGCATCCCCGCGACAGTCAGCCGAGAGATAGCGTCCTGGGCCAGGTTGCCCGCCAGGAAGCACTTCTCGGAAAGGCGGAGCTATGCCAAAACACCTCAGATGCTATGTTGTAGAGAGCTTCGACATACAAACAGGGAATCGGACAGACTGTGGCCGACCATATTGCTGTCAAGAGACTTACCGCCAGCGATTGTACATTGTTCGATGCTGTCTTCCGTACGATTGGTGCGGGGAACCAGAAAAGTATCAATCTGAACGCTGACGTATTGATCCACCGCCTGTACCCGAGTCTTTTTTCGCCTGGAACCGCGACAGAGGTCCAGATAGCGTTGCCGATGCTGATTTATGGCCCGGCGGGCAAGGCTGCGCACACTGTCACACGCAAGATCATCAAGAATCCGACTTATAAGAATTGGCGTTTGAACGGCGAAACTATTCCTGGGCCGATAGGAGACACCTCACGCTACGATCAAGTTAGCCCAGGCGATCTTGCAATCATGGCATTTAAGGGAGAGGCAGTTCCAAGCGGGATGGACCTCATCCTCGTTAGCCAAACGGATCCCGCCGACGTAGGGTTACACGGGGCATTGTCGGTTCTGTTCGGCAACAAAAGTATGATAGCGGTTACACCGGCGCAAATTGCCGCGGCTGCCAATACGGCCCGCGTCCCGGAATCCCATCCAGTATTGCTCGCCGCAGCCGACCCAGAGATGGAATCGGCATTGGAGGACGCGGCCCAGGGAGGAGTTGAAGGCTCTGGCAGACTTTTGCAAAACAGAAGTAGCCGCAAAATATCGAAATCTGACTTTGCGAAAGCTAAAATAAAAGCAGAGCTGATCGGACAGGATGGAGAGGGTCTATTGAATGGATATCTTGCCACGCTTCGGGCCAGTGGCAAAATCTCTGAATACAAATGGGCTTCCGCCGAAAATGCGATAGCGCCGTTCGATTTTGATATTACTGACACGGCAGGGGAGAGGACGCTCGTCGATGCGAAGGCAACCACTGGCCCTTTTGAAAACGTAATTCACCTTTCGCTTGCCGAGATCATTGAGGCGGCCGGACCAACGCCATATCGCATTTACCGGCTGTTTGAACTTGGAGAAGATGGCGGCAAGCTACGCATATCGGATGACATCAAGCCATTGGCCCAGAAGCTGAAGCTGATCCATGAAACGCACATGCCCATTGGCATCCGGGTTGATGGGTTCTCGGTTAGTACAACCGCTTTTGGTTGGTCGGCTGAAGCAATCATCATACGTCAGGAAGATGGAGACGGCGTTTAGGGCGATGCCGAGGCCAACCTGCCGGCAGCCTCTTTCAGGGTATCGCGCATGATCTCCGCGATACAGGTCGCCATCAGTGGTGGTACCGCGTTGCCAATTTGCCGGAAGGCGGCATTCATCGCACCCTGAAAAACAAAGCCATCCGGGAACGACTGTAGGCGAGCTGCCTCCCGTACCGAGATCGTGCGCGCCTGCTCCGCATCCCAGTGAATATGGGAATATGTGTCCTTGCCGATGTGGGCCATAAGCGTGCGCACGGGCCAGTCTGGTTTCAGCTTCCACCATCTGTTTGGGAATTTTGATACGTCATAGGGTGGAACGATGCTGGCATAGAGTTGGTCGTATGCTTTAGTACCTTCGTTGATTCTGGCCTTCCTTGCTTCACGTTGCGCAATGCGAATCGCTGTCTCATGTGCTTCCGGGTATTCGGCACCCTGGCGCATTTCCGCGAAAACTTTATGATCGCGTGGAAGGTACCGGATCATGTGGTCACGAACCCCGCCCTCAGATTCAAAACCAGGCCATGTCCGCATAGCGGCCTGGTACGGTGTTATTTCTTGGCCATCACGATATTTTACGAGCTCGGTGAATCGTCGCGCACCTCGCTTCACGCTCGTCCCCTTGATCGGCAGCATATCGCCGATTGCCT
>JAYWAX010000022.1:0-2644 GCA_043782125.1 Acetobacteraceae bacterium
CACGGGCATCGACCGCCGGCATATGCGGCTTTGCAATCTGACCGGCGCGTGTGCTGCAGACCAGATTGCGATCTCACATGATTCATATATAATACGGACGATACGGAGACCATCGCGACCATGATCAAAGTTCCCGCCGCCGAATTCCAGCGCCACATCGGCCATTATCAGGACGTCGCTCTGACGCAACCCGTCGCCGTCACGCGCAACGGGCGAGAGCGCACGGTCATGATCTCCGCGGAAGAATTTCACCGGCTGAAACGGCGCGACCGTCAGGTTCTCACGCTCGCGGACTTCACCGGCGCCGATATCGCGGCCCTGGAGGCGACCCGCGCGCCAGAGGCATCCAAAGCATTCGATCGCGAATTGCCCGGGTGAATGCGTGGCGTTCCCTCGCCCGATCCCCGGCCTGGTCATCCATTACAGCTATCTTTGGGCCAGCGAACACGCACGCGGCCAGGAAGAGGGCGTTAAGGACAGACCTTGCGCCATCGTCCTCGCGTCCACAGACGACGCGGACGGCCCGACGGTGACGGTACTGCCTGTCACTCACACGCCCCCTTCCGATCCCAGGCTTACCGTCGAAATCCCCGCCGCCACGAAACGCCGCCTCGGCCTCGACAACAATCGATCGTGGATCGTGCTCACCGAGGCCAATCGTTTCACCTGGCCTGGACCCGATCTTCGGCCATCGCTGTCCGGCGGCGCCGCGCGTGTCGCGTATGGACAATTGCCCTATGCCTTGTTTGAGGAAGTCCGCCAGAAACTCCTCGCCGCGCTGAAATCTCGCACCACCCTCATTGTGCCACGAACAGAATAGTTTCCGCGCCGTAGGCCAGCCGCTTATCGAATAGTCGGTCGCATGCCGGTTCCGCCGTGGTTCCCCCCGCTTACCACTGCCTGGCGCCGCACATGACGGTAAAGCCTGGACGTATAAACCGGCGTGTCGCCGCGGATCCATACCTCCTTAAAATGCCTCCTGGCGGCACCACGGCGTGGCAACGCGCGCCTCGCGGGCGGCGCATTCCCGGACGAAAATCGCGGTTGCTTCGACCGGGCGCGGGTTCCATATTCGCAGACGAAGGAACCAGACAATGCTGACGATCGAGGTTGTGCGGGAAGCAGACGGACGCTGGATCGCCGAGGTAACAGCGCTTCCGGGCGTTCTCGCCTATGGCGCGACCGAAACTGAGGCACGCGCCCGTGCCGCCGCTCTGGCATGCCGGGCGATCGCCGGCCGGATCGAGCATGGAGAACCGGTGCCGGCCGAGGCGCGCGATCTTTTTGCCCCGGCATGACCAACTGGCCCGCCGCCAAAGCGGGGGGTGTTCTGCGGGCGCTCCATCGGATCGGCTGGACAACAAAACGGCAAACCGGCTCGCACCGGGTATTGTCGCGGCCCGGCCAGGCGGATTACGTCTCCGCATTCCATGATCGCGAGGAAATCGAGCCACGCATGCCGGCGCGTATCGCAAAGCATACCGGGCTTGAACCCGGCCACCTGTAGCCGGAAAGCGCCTCGCGCATAACAGCGGCTGGGAAATCCCGCCAACCAGCCATGGACAAACCGCACGCCAACCGGGCAGGGTCACCCCCCAACGCATGACCGATTCCGCCCCCCTCGATGAGATGGTCGATGGTTCCAGCCAGGTACGCCCGCACTGGCGCGGCGTATTTGGAACCTTGTTCAGTCTCGGCCACGACATTTTGGCAGAGCGCGCCCAGTTGCTGGAGCGCGCGTTCGCCGAGGATGGCATCGCCGCGATTTTGCCGGGCGAGCAGTTGGTCAACTGGCGTTGCGACCCGATCCCGCTGATCCTGTCGGCCGAGGAATTTTCCACCTTGGAAACCGGTCTGGCGCAGCGGGCGCGTTTGATCGACGCATTGCTCGCCGATGTTTACGGCCCAGGAACGTTGGCGGAGTCGGGTGCGGTGCCGGCGGAGCTGATTTATGGGAATCCAGGATTTTTACGGCCGCTGTGCATTGGCGGCGCGTCCGGCGCCCGGCATTTGCAGATTTATGCCGCCGATCTGATGCGGGGGCCGGACGGTGTGTGGCGGGTTCTCGCCGATCGCACCGATCAGGCTCGCGGCCTGGCGTACGCCCTGGAGAATCGCCGCAACCTCGCGCGGATCGTTCCGGAAATTTTTCAAAATCAGCAAATCCAGCCCCTCCGTCCCTTCATGGAATCCCTGGGCGACTCCCTGCGTGCCCTGGCGCCCGGCGGCGAGGGCGGGATCGCGTTGCTGTCGGGCGGCCATGCCGATCCACTATGGTTCGAACATGTGTTGCTGGCGCGCGAGTTATCGATCGGCCTGGTGGAACCGGGCGATCTGACCGTGCGTGGCGGTCTGGTGTTCCTGAAGACCTTGCGGGGTCTGGAACGCATTGGCGTGCTGTGGCGCCGCCAATTGGGCAACCGCATGGACCCGTTGGAGCTGGCGCACGGCGCCGGCCCGCCGGGTTTGTTGGATGCGATGCGCGAGGGCTCGGTCGCGATCGTCAATCGTCCGGGCTCGGCTTTGGCGGAATCCCCGGGGCTGGCGGCGTTTTTGCCCGCGATCGCCCGGCGTTTGTTGGGCGAGGACCTGCTGACCCCCAGCCAGGCGACGTTGTGGTTGGGCGACGGGGCCAATTTGCGGA
>JAYWAX010000023.1:0-2644 GCA_043782125.1 Acetobacteraceae bacterium
CGCGGTGTCCGCGCGAGGCCGTGCCTATCGGAAGAAGCCCTCGGGTTTTCTTCCTTCACCCGATTTGCCTGCCAGCGTCCCGGGAAGATGTTGACAGCCGGGCCGCATGGCCGCACACCACCGGCTGGTCCGATGGTGCCTCTCCCAAGAGGATTAAACGGGAACGCGGACGGCGTGGGAAATCCCGCGCCGAGACCGCGGCTGCCCCCGCAACTGTAAGTGGATAGCCGACAGCCAACCATGCCACTGGTCTCGACCGGGAAGGCGGCTGAACGCGACGACCCACAAGCCAGGATACCGGCCGGCGGACTGATTCCGACGCGACGGGCGGGGTGCCCCGACGCGGCTTGGCGGCGCCGTATTGGCGTCGAGCCCGGAATGGTCCGCATGCACCCCATGCGGGAGTAAACGGCATGCGCGGCATGGCGAAGGTTCCGGTCACCATCGTGACCGGGTTTCTGGGATCGGGCAAAACGACCATGATCCGGCATGTGCTGGAACATGCGGGCGGACGGCGCCTCGCCCTCATTATCAACGAATTCGGCGATCTCGGCGTCGACGGCGCCATCCTGAAGGCCTGCGGCTATGCCGATTGCCCCGAGGACAACATCGTCGAGCTCGCCAATGGCTGCCTGTGCTGCACCGTCGCCGACGATTTCATTCCGGCCATCGAGGCGTTGCTGGCCCGCGTGCCCCCGCCCGAACACATCATCGTCGAGACCTCGGGCCTGGCGCTGCCCAAGCCGCTGATCAAGGCCTTCGACTGGCCGGGCATCCGCACGCGAGTTACGGTCGACGGGGTGATCGCCGTGGTCGACGGACCGGCGGTCGCGGCCGGCCGCTTCGCCGACGATCCCGCGAAGGTCCAGGCCCAACGCGCCGCGGACGGCTCGATCGATCACGAAAACCCGCTGGAAGAGGTTTTCGAGGATCAACTCCTGTGCGCCGACCTGATCGTCCTGAACAAAACGGACGGGCTCGACGCCGCCGCTCTGGCGCGGGTTTCCGCGGAAATCCGGGCGGCGGTTCCGCGCGCGGCCGGGATCGTGCCGGCCCAAGAAGGGCGCGTCGATCCGGCGGTGCTGCTTGGACTGGTGGCGGCGGCGGAGGACGATCTCGCGCAACGGCCCTCGCATCACGACGGCGCGGACGGCCACGACCACGACGATTTCGAAAGCTTCGTCGCGGAGATCGCCGCGACTTCGGACCCCGCCGGTCTGCTGGCCCGTTTGGCGGCGGTGGCCGGAGCCCACGATGTTCTCCGCATGAAGGGCTTCGTCGAGGTAATCGGCAAACCCATGCGGCTGCTGGTCCAGGGCGTCGGCCAACGCTTCCGCCAGCAGTTCGATCGTCCCTGGCGGACCGGCGAGGACCGCCGGGGACGCCTGGTCGTGATCGGCCAGAAGGGCCTCGACCGCGCCGCGATCGCCGCCGCGCTCGGGTCTTAAGGCGGATCATGCACCTCCTGCGCATCGAGTCCCGCTCGATCGACGGCACCGTCGCGGCGGTCGATCTCGACCAGACCGCGGCGGAGATCGTGGCGCTGTCCTTCACGGACACGGATCTGGCGGTGCTCGCGACGGCGTGGGAGGCGCGGAAAGGCATTTTTCCGGGTCTGCGGCTGGCCAATCTGGCGGCGCTGCGGCATCCGTATTCGGTCGATCTTTATTTGGAAAAGATCGTTTCGAAGGCGCGGTTCGTGCTGATCCGCCTGCTTGGCGGCAAGGATTACTGGCGCTACGGCGTCGACGAGGCCGCCAACCTGGCGCGTGAAAAGGGATTTTGCCTCGCCATCGTGCCGGGCGACCATCGCGTGGACGAACGGCTCGACGCCGCCTCTACCTTGGACGTTGCCGCTTTACGCCGCATCCACGCGTATTTCGCGGCGGGCGGTCCGGGCAATATTGGCGCCTGCCTGGACTTCGCCGCCGGCCATTTTACCGCGCGTCCACCGGTGGCGATGCCCTCGCCGGTCCCGGCCTTGACCGTTTTCGCGCAAGCGGCCCGGCCAGCCGCTCCCGGGGCACCGCGCGCGACGATCGTGTTTTACCGGGCCTGGATGCTGGCCGCCGACACCGCACCGGTCGAGGCACTGGCCGACGCGCTGGCCACCCGCGGCTTTCAGGTCTCGGCAATCGCCGCGACCAGCCTCAAGGACCCGGCGGCGATGGGGCCGCTGTGCGATCTGCTGGACGCGGAACCGCCCGATGCGATCCTGAATCTGACCGCGTTTTCCGCGCGGCTGGACACGGGCGGATCGGTTCTCGACCGCGCCAACGCGCCGGTGTTTCAACTGGCGCTCAGTGGCGGCGGCCGGGACCAATGGGTGGAGTCGCAACGCGGTCTGGGACCCGCCGATCTCGCGATGAACGTGGTGCTGCCGGAACTGGACGGGCGGATCGCGGCGGGCGCGATTTCATTCAAGGGCGAAACCCCGCGCAATGAGGCGTTGGAGTTCTCCCGGCTGGTCCATGTGCCCGAGCCGGACAATATCGCTCATGCCGCCGAACTCGCGCGTGTCTGGGTTTCGCTCCGCCGCACCCCGCGCGCGGACCGGCGCATCGCCTGCGTGTTGTCGGATTATCCGGCCAAAGCGGGAAGGGTGGGATATGCGGTGGGTCTCGATACCCCGCGCAGCGTCGCC
>JAYWAX010000024.1:0-7331 GCA_043782125.1 Acetobacteraceae bacterium
CAGCGATCCCGCCCATTGAAAAGCCACATCCTCTGGCGCGCGCACAAACAAAACCCCCGCTGGGCTGTCCACGACCTCCGCCACCGCGCGGACGGCGCGCTTGTGCAGGCCGACGAACGCGTCGGGCGCGGTCAGGGTGTCGATACAGCGCATCCATTCGCGGCGGTAATCGTAGCGATGACTGAAGAAATTATCGACCAGCAGGCCGCGCAGGCGAGAGCGCATGGAGCCCGAGGTGAGCATCACCGCGACGGAGACAAGCCCCGCGCAAACGAGGGAAACCTCCAGCACGTGCCCCCATTCCGCGCCGCCCCGGCGAAACACCTCCCCCGTCAGGGCCAGAGCCATCAGGAACACGCCGCTGATCACCAGCGTCAGGCTATGAAACACGACCTCCCGCGACACATGGATGTCCACCCGCCAGCGGCGGTCGCGCACCGCGGCGACGGCGATCAACGGCGCCGCGATGACGGCGACCGGGGCACGGGCTTCGAACAAAGGACGGGAAATGGCATGGAACAGCGCGGCGTCGGCGTAGAGCACGAGGTCGTAGAGGAACATACCGCCAAGCGCCACGCAAAGCAGGTTGATATGCCAGCGCGCGTCGGGCGGCGTATTAAAATAAAGATTCTCCAGCAAAAGTATGTTGCAGACCGCAATGCCAAGCCGGACGCCGACGCCGACGAGCCAGAGCGTCGCGGGGGTTTGACCGGATAAGATATTGCTCAGCGCGAGGCCGCCCACGGTCAGGAAGACCAGCACCCCCATCGTGGAGAGCGCCTGCATCAACTGGCCGCGCGTCGCGACGGAGCGGCGGTACAGATGCAGGATAAAACCGTACCACGCCGCCGAACGCGCCAGTTCCAACCAGCCTGCCACACCCGAGGCCGGCGCGTTCCGGTTCAAAACGACCGCGAGCGCCCAGGCGGCAGTGGTCAGACAGGCCGCGGCGAGCCACAAAGCGGTTCGATGCGACGGGCGCCGCGCCAGGACCAGCGCGCACAACCCGCCATACACGATGGCACAGCCACCGTGCAGGACGGTTATCGCGGATAATTCGAATATCATTGAGTTGGTATTATCGGCGCAAAACGCCGGAAACGCCATGGATGGCGGAAATTCCCCGGCACGGGATCAGCGGGCGCCTTCGCGGAACAGGATCACCCTTACCGTGGAAAACAGGATCAATAAATCCAGCAGCAAGCTTCGATTTTTGACATAATATAAATCGTAGGCAAGCTTTTCCCGTGCGTCCTCGACCGAGGCGCCATAAGGATAGTTGACCTGAGCCCAGCCGGTCAGGCCGGGTTTGACGCAGTCGCGATGGCCGTAGAAGGGGATGACCCGGGCGAGTTCCTCGACGAACATCGGTCGTTCCGGTCTGGGCCCGATCATGCTCATTTCGCCGCGAAGAACGTTAAGAAGTTGCGGCAGTTCGTCGATGCGGCTGGCGCGGATGAAGGCGCCGACACGGGTGACGCGCGGATCGCGTTCGCGGGCCCATTGCGGCTGCCCCGCGACCTCCGCGTTCGCGGACATGCTGCGGAACTTGAACAATGTAAACGTCGCACCGAACAATCCCGTGCGCACCTGACGGTAGAAAACCGATCCCGGGCTGTCCAGACGGATCGCGATCGCGGTCACCAACATCAGCGGCAAGGTCACGACCAACAGGATCGAACTGACCACGACGTCGAAGGTTCGCTTCACCGCCCGCGCGGCCCCGCTGTCGCGGAAACCATCGGCGGCCAGCATCCAACTCTCGTCAATCGCGTCCAATTCGATGCGTCCGAGATGCTGTTCCTGAAACGCCACCTCGCTGAATATCCGTGTCCCGCGCAGCTTGCTGGCCAACAGCGCGGTACGCGCCGGTACCGGTACTTCGCCGCCCACGATGACGATGCCCCACACCTTGCCGTTGCTCAGTCCGCGGCAGGCGATCGCGTTCGCGAGGTCGTACGGAGGCTCCGCATCATGGCGATCGCCCAGGGGTTCGAACAAACCGCGCGGCTTTTCCAGCAGCCGGTGGCGCAGGCCTTCGGCCCTTGCGCCTCCGCCGACGATCAGGACACCCCGGGTCACAGACAGCCGCGTGGCGAGCAGGCTGAGCCCCAGGCGCACCAGCATCGCAATCGCCAACCATATCAGTAACAACCTCGCCAGCCACACGATATGATCGAAGCTGAGCGTGACCCGGTAAGCGCCGCTGACCAGCAAAATGGCGGGAAACGCCAGCAGCGCGGCCACGGTGCAGGTCAACAGGAGGCGGCGCCGATTGAGGCAGACATCCGGCCGGTACAGTCCGATCGTTGCGGCGACGCCCGCGATGGTGACCGCGAGCATGGCCGCGAGAACGAGGCAATCCCGCGTCAGCGCACCGGATTCAAGCGGACTGACCGCGCCCCCGGTCAGGAGCATCGCCAGGATCGAAAAAAAGGAAACGACGAATTCGAACAGGCCCAATAAGGCCATTTCCATCGGCAGCCACCGCACGAGCGCGCGTGCCATTCCCATGCTCCCTATAATCGGCCAGGCGGAGCGCGCGGCCCGAAAGGCATCGCGTCCAAATCGATTTCGCGTGGACCGGTGGAATTCCCGGACCTGATGGCCGTTAGATAATACGGCCTCGATCCGGCGTCCAGAAAATTGAGTCATTCCCTCACAACGATCGCGCACGCGTAAGATTATGGACCCTTTCTCGCGTCGCGGACGTCTGGGCTCACCCCGGTCATTGCCGAACCATGCTAACCTCCCACGTTGCAAGGCGTAGTAGCCATACAGCGGGTTTCCATGCGGTTACGCCTCACCGGAACCGCCGGGCCTCAGAAAGCGCCGCCATCTCTCTGTTGATCCTGCCCTTTCCGAATGTTATAGCCGCACCGTACTGGTCGGCGGTCGAGCCTCAGACTCACACGCTCAGGCGTCCTGTGTCCGAGTGCGCGTGGCCCGGACAGACGGGTGCGTGGCGTCCGCCGAAGACCGGACCAAAAACAAAACAGGCAAGGCCTGGCGCGGCGTTGGCAAACAGGCGGGAGGCATGTCGAGGGCAAATGCCCTGGAAACCTTGAACAGCGGTGTAACCGCCGCGATACGCCGGCGGATACATGTCCGCGAACGAAACGCACCAGCCCAGACCTCTGGGCGGACAGCGCGCGGAACCGGCGCGGCGACCGCTCCCGGCAGTGACATCCGACAATTTCGATTCTGAGAGTGTGGAGCGCCCGTGAATTCTTTGACCCGTTTCTGCCTTACGATCGCTCTGCTGGCCGGCCTCGTCCCGCTCTCGGGGTGTTCGAGCACGCCGAAGGGCGGAACCGAGGTCGCGCCCATGAAAACCGATCCGGGCCGCGCGGCCGGTTCGACCGTGTCGGACGAATACATTATCGGCGCCGGCGATCAGCTCAGCGTCTTCGTCTACCGGAATCCCGACCTGAGCGAAGGCGGCGTCGCGGTCCGCCCCGACGGCCGCATCTCCACCCCTTTGATCGAGGACATCGTCGCGGCCGGGAAGAAGCCCAAGGAGCTGGCGCGGGAGATCGAAAAGCGGCTTGCGAAGTTCATTCAGGATCCCAACGTCACCATCATCGTGCGCAGTTTCATCGGCCCACCCGACCGCCAGGTCCGCGTGATCGGCGAGGCGACCGACCCGATCGCGATCCCATACCGCGACCACATGACCCTTCTGGATGTCATGATCGCGACGAAAGGCCTGACAAAATATGCGTCCGGTAACCGGGCTGTCATCGTTCGTGTCGATCCTGACGGCAAGCGGCGTTCGATCAATGTCAGGCTCGCCGACCTGATCAAGGATGGCGACATTGCCCAGAACATTGAAATGACGCCCGGCGATACCCTGATTATTCCGCAGTCCTGGTTCTGAGGAGGCCGCCAAGCGATGGATTCGATACGCGCACTTTTATTTCAATACCTGCGCGCCGCCTGGCGCCGCCGCTGGCTGGGCGTGATTGTCGCCTGGATGGTATGCGGTGTCGGCTGGGTCGGAACCTACACCATCAAGAACCAGTTCGAATCCAACGCCCGCCTGTTCGTCGACGCGGACGCCATTCTGACCCCGCTGTTGCGCGGAATCGCGGCTGACTCGGCGCCGACGACCCAGTTGGAAATCCTGCAACGCACCTTGCTCAGCAAGCCGAACCTCGAAAAGTTGATCTCTAAGACCGACCTGGATTTGACGCTGAACGGACCGTCGGATCGCGAACGGCTCAGCGGGCGGCTGGCGCAGGAAATCAAGGTCACGCCGCAGACCAAGAGCCTGTTCACCATCTCGTATCGCGACAAGAGCCCAAAACTGGCGCACGACGTGGTGCAGACGCTGCTGACGATCTTCATTGAAAGTGCGACGGGTTCGAACCGCACCGACATGGAAAACGCGCGGCGGTTCCTGGAACGGCAGATCCAGTCCTACGAACAGCAGTTGCGGGCGGCGGAAAAGCGCCGGGCCGACTTCCGTGTCCGCTACATGGAGCTGCTGCCCAACGATATGAACCCGAACATCGGTGCCCTGGAAGGCGCGCGCGCGAAGGTCCTGCAGATCACAGGGACACTCCAGGACGCGGTCATCCAGCGCGACTCTTTGCGCCAGGAGGTGGAGAACACCCCCCCGATGCTGGTGGCCGAGGGCGGCAACGCCATCGCAACCGGCCCATTGCCGCCGGCGGAGCGGACAAAAGTTCAGGAGGCCGAGGAATCCCTGCGCACGATGCTGCTGCGTTACACCGAACAGCACCCGGAAGTGATCGCGCAGCGCAAGCTGATCGAATCGCTGAAGGGCCGCGCCACGGAATCAGCCACCGCCCGTGCGGCCGCGACTGCCGCAGCCGGCGGTGCCAATGCCGCCGCGCCTGGACCCGCCGCCGGAACCACCACGCCCAAACGCTCCGTGCCGAACCCGGTCTACGACCAGTTGAAGATCAAACTGATCGAGTCCGACACGCAGGTCGCGTCGCTGACCCGTCAACGCGACGAAGCCACGCGCAGTCAGGACCGGCTGGACAAGATATCTCGCGAACAGCCCGGCCTGTTCGCCGAATATCAGAACATGGACCGCGATTATAACGTCCTGCGGAAAAACTACGAGGAACTGCTGGGACGGTTGCAGTCCGCCAACATTGCCCAGGCGGCGGATACGCAGGCCGATAAGGTGAAGCTGCAAATCATCGATCCGCCTGAGATTCCGCGCATTCCGGTCGCGCCGAATCGCCCCCTGATGGTCACCGCAGTTCTCCTGGGCGGCCTCGCGATTGGACTGGGCATGACGGTGCTGTTCGGGCAGCTCGACCGCTCCTTTTCCTCGGTGGAGGAGTTGCGGACATTGGGCTTGCCAGTGCTTGGCGGGATTTCGGTCCTGGGCATGGCGCCACTGCGTCAACGTTTGATGACGGCGATACGTTTTGGCGGAGCGGTGGCGGTCCTGATCATGGTATACGGCGGTCTCATGGTTTACATCCTGCGTTCGGCGGCGCTGATCTGAATGGCCACTCCTCCAAAGTCCTCCCTTGTCGAGCGTCTCGTTCAGGACAGGCTGCGCTCGGGCGATCTCGAATCCTCGGCCACGCGGCTTCTTAACCTGGGTAGCCTGCCACCCGGTCCGGCTGACGGTGGCGGCGACACCGTGCCGCCCAACCTACCCGGCATGATCACGCTTGGCGGACCGGCTTTCCCCGCCGCGCCGATGACTCACTCGTCCATGACGCAATCGCTGATGTCCGCAGCTGAAATTCAGGCCGCCGGGGTGGCGGCACCTGCCGCGCCCGCCCCGGCGCCGATCGCGATGGAATTGCGGCCGATGGCCGCCCCGGCGCCCTTACCGGCCGAGATATCGCCGTTTCCTTTGCCCGGCTTCGCGCCGTCCGCGCTGGTACCGCCGCCAGCGTCCGCCTTGCAGGCGACCAACACCGTCGCGGTCATGGAGGCGCCAGACGAAACCGTGTCGATGGCCGCAGAAACCGCGTTCGCCGGCACCGTGCCCGCTCAGCCGATTTCGCCGGCCGCCGATTCTGCCCGCCCAGATCTGGTGCAGGGACCACCGACCATCGACGCGATTGCGCTGGAACGTGGCGGCATGGTCGATTGGTCGCGCACGCGCAGCCGTATTTCGGAAGAGTTCCGTCTGGTCCAGCGCCAAATACTGCGTGCGGCCTTCGGGCCAGGGGCCGAGCCAGGGTTCTCCAACCTGCTGATGGTCACCAGCGCGCGGCCGGGCGAGGGCAAAAGTTTCACCTCCATTAACCTTGCGGGCAGTATCGCCCGTCAGGGCGATCACCATGTGCTGCTCGTGGACGCTGACTCCAAGCGCGACTCGTTCTGCTATGCTCTGGGCCTCGCCGAAATGCGCGGTCTGCTGGATCTCGTGGCGAACCCGAAACTCGATCCGTCGCCATTGATCGTGAAGACACCGATCGACCGGCTTTCAATCTTGCCGGTGGGCCGCGAACGCGAACGCAGCGCGGAGCTGTTTTCCACCAAGGAAATGACCCGGCTGATCCAAAGCCTGGGACGCCGCTACGCCGACCGCCTGCTGGTGCTGGATGCGCCGCCCTGCCTATCGACCTCCGATCCCGCGGTTCTGGCGCCGGTTGTCGGGCAAATTCTGTTCGTGGTGGAAGCCGACCGGACACAGCGCGACGAGGTGGAAGCCTCGCTCGATCTGATCCAGGCCTGCCCCAACATCACGCTGGTTCTGAACAAGCAGCAAATTTCGTCGCGCTATACGTTCGGGGCTTATTCGTCCTATTACTCTTCCTGAACTCCCCGGAACCGAAGCACCAGGCATGCGAGACGCGCCGGCAAAGCCCAGATCAGCGGCTGGCCTTCTGGGCTTGCTCGCGACAGCCTTCTGCGTCCCAACCGGTGGCGCGATGGCGTTCCCGTTTATCGACGCGGGCAATCAGGACACCGCACCCACCGGCGCGCCGCTTGGGACCGAGCTCCCCGCCACCGACGTCAAGGGCCTGAGAAACCAGCTACGGCTGGCCGTCCCGGGCGCGCCCGGTAACCCCAGCGCCTGGACAATCGTGCCGCGCCTGACGGTTCAGGAACAGATCACCGACAACGCGCTGGAACTCACGTCGCCCCGAAGGCCGGACCTCGTCACCACCGTCGCGCCGGGGCTATCGATCGGCGCGAATACCGCGCGGTTTCAGTTGAAGTTCGACTATCAGCCAAGCCTCGCGTTCCATGCGGTCAATGGTTCGTTGAACGCCATCACGCAGCAGTTGAACGCGACCGGCTCCCTGACGGTCTTGCAGGATCTCGTGTTCGTCGATGTGCGCGGCGTCAGCGGCGTGCAGTCGCGTCTGGGCGGTTTGGCC
>JAYWAX010000025.1:0-2640 GCA_043782125.1 Acetobacteraceae bacterium
CACTGGGTCTTCGACAGCTTCGCCGCCTATGCCGAGCGGCTGCAACGCGCGCCATCGCCGGTAAACACCTACGCCCTGATCGGTCACATGTCGCTGCGCGTCGCCGCCATGAACGGCGACACCGCCCGGCCCGCGTCGGATCGCGAGGCCGAACGCATGCGAGCCCAATTGGCGGAAGCCCTGGCGCAAGGCGCGTCCGGCTTTTCCACCGGCCTCTATTACCCCCCCAACAGTCACGCCCCGGCGGACGAGGTCATAGCCGTCGCCGAAGCCCTGCGCGCAGCACGCGGGATCTACGTCACCCATATGCGCGACGAAGCCAGCGGCGTGCTGCTGTCGATCGAGGAAACGCTGAAAATTGGCCGCGCCGTGGACGTGCCCGTGGTGATCAGCCACCACAAATGCACGATGCCGGAGAATTTCGGCCGTTCCATCGAAACCCTCCCGGCGATCGATTTTGGCGCACTGAGTCAGCAAGTCGCCTTCGACGTTTATCCCTACGTCGCCGGGTCCACGGTCCTGATCCCCGCCCGCTTGCGCCAGGACGTGGCGGTGCAGATCACCTGGTCAATCCCGCATCCCGAAATGTCCGGCCGCCGCCTGGACGCCATCGCCCGCGAATGGGGCGTCACGGACCATGCAGCGGCGGAACGGCTGCTGCCTGCGGGCGGCATCTTCTTCCAGATGGACGAACCCGACGTGCAACGGATCATGGCGCATCGGCTCGCGATGATCGGCAGCGACGGGTTGCCGCACGACGCCTTCCCGCATCCGCGCCTGTGGGGCACGTTTCCGCGTGTCCTCGGTCATTACGCGCGCGATCTCGGGCTGTTCAGCCTGGAAGCCGCCGTGAACAAAATGACCGGACACACCGCGTCGGTGTTTGGCATGACGGATCGCGGCGTGATCCGCGCGGGCGCTTACGCCGACCTCGTTCTGTTCGATCCCGCCACCGTGCGCGACACGGCCACGTTCGCCGCGCCCGCGACCCCCGCCGACGGTATTCTGGAAACCTGGGTCAATGGCCAATCCGCCTATGTCAAAGATCATGGCGCCACCGATGCCAGAGGCGGCCGCCTCGTGACCCGCGGCGCCGCGTGAAACAGGCCCCCCGAGGCGGCAGCCGCGTGAAACAGGCCCGAGGCCGCTGCCTCGCGAACATGAAGGAACCGGCATCGTGACGTACCCGAAACATCTTCAGCCGGACCGGCGTCCATGACGCCGCTTTCGCGCAGACGGTCGCTGCTGACCGCCGGGTCCGCGCTGGCGATGCCGGCCATCGCGCGCTACGCCCATGCCGCCGAAATCACCTGGCGCATCGGCCATGTCGCCCCCGCCAACACGCCCCTGCACAAACATCTGACGGAAGCCGCCGACGCCATCGCCAAACGATCCGAGGGGCGGATGGAACTGAAAATTCTCGGCGAGGGCAAAGCTGGCATCCAAAGCGGCCTGCTGGGACAGGTGCGCAACGGCGGCATCGAAATGACCGTGGTGTCGAGCGCCCAACTCGCGCCGACGATCGTGGCCTGCGCGATCCCTTCGGCAGGGTTCCTGTTCGGCGGACGGCCTGCCTTGTGGGAGGCGATCGACGGCGATCTCGGCCAATACCTCCGGGCACAGATCGGCACCCAACTGGGCGTCGAGGTACTTGAAAAAGTCTGGGATTTCGGATTTCGTCATATCACGACATTCGGCCACTCCATCACAAAGGCGGAGGACATATCTGGATTAAAAATCCGCACCCAGATCGACAGCGACCAAATGGACATGTTCCGTGCCCTGGGCGCGGTCCCGATCGTCATTACTCTCCCCTATTTGCGCGCCGCTTTGGAACACCGCCAGCTCGACGGTCAGGAAGGCATGCTGCCCGTCGTGCAATATGCCCGCCTGAACGAGGTCCAGAGCCATTGCGCGATGACCCACCACATCTGGGACGGATTCTGGGTGTGCGTGAATGCCGCCGCCTGGAAAAACCTGCCAGAGCGTCTGCAGAAAATCGTCGCCAACACCCTGAACGGCACCGCCACCCGCCAGCGCGAGGACAGCGCGCAAATGGAAGCCGCGGTCAAGGAAACCCTGAGCAAGGCCGGTATGATTTTCACCAACGTCAATCAGGCGAGCTTCCGCGACGCGCTGCGGCGCAAGGGATATTATGCCCAGGTGAAAGCGAAGATCGGGGATCGGGCGTGGGAGACGGTGCAGAAATCGACCGGCGTGGTGGCCTGAAACCGGCCAGGGAGACATCCCGGCCTGCACCGGGCGCGTGATATCACCCGGCCAAAATGATAACACATCGCAACGTCCCCTCCGCGTCATGGCACGCCCCCGAGCGGGCCATCCGGCACGGCACACCATTGCGAGAGTGGACACGATAAACTGCGGAAAGCGCCTCTCGTTCGATCGATGTGCCGCGCCCGATGGCCCGGTCGAGCCGTGCCATGACGCGAGGGAGAAACCGTGCCGAGCGTCAATCGGTCGTCCGGTCGGTATAACACCAACGGCACGAACGATTGACCGTTCGCAACGTCCCCTCCCCGTCATGGCACGCCCCCGAGCGGGCCATCGGGGGCGGTATGCCATTGCGGGAGTGGTCACGGGCGTCAGCGGCAAGCGCCCTTTGTCCGATCGCCGTGCCGC
>JAYWAX010000026.1:0-7319 GCA_043782125.1 Acetobacteraceae bacterium
CCAAGATCATCGCCGCCATGACCGTGGGCGACGTACCGGACGTGGTGCAGGCCGTCAGCGGTAACAATTTCACGCTGCCGCAGGGCGCCTGGGACGACAAGCTGGTCGATTGCGCAGATGTGATCGAATCTCAGAAATCCGAATTTCTGCCATCCGCTCTCGCCAGCGTGCATGGGTACAACAACGTCACGAAGAAGCGGTTTTATTACGGCGTGCCGATCAAGGGCGGCACGATGATGATGCAGAGCTGGCGGCCTTTGATTCAGGAGGCCGGGTTTTCCGACGCAGATATTCCAAAAACGCAGGACGCGTATTTCACCTTCTTCGAAACGGTGCAGGAAAAACTGCGCGCGAAAGGAAAGCGTATCTACGGTCTCGGTTATTCGATGGCGTCGAAGGAGGCCGACGCGAACAATTTATTCCACATGTTCCTGCTGGCATACGGAGGCGCGGGCATCGTGACGCCGGACGGCAGGCTCGATATCGAAAATCCCACGGTCCGTAAAGCGGCAATCACCGCCGTGGACCGCCTGACCTCGGCACATAAGCGCGGTTTCGTGCCGCCGGGCGCGATCAATTGGGGCGACGTCGATAACAACAACGCGTTTTTCGCCAAACAGGTGGTGATGACGCCAAACGCGACGACCTCGATCTCCGCCGCGCAAAAGGACAAACCAGACGTTTATCACAAGGAGATCATTACGCACGGCGTGCCGCTTGGCAACGATGGCAAGCCGGTCATGGCGGCGTTTGGCGTCACGCCGGTGTTCATTCCCAAGGGCGCGAAGAACATCGACGCGGCCAAGGATTTCATGCGGTTCATCATTCAGCCCGCCGTCCTGAACGCCTATCTGAAAGAATCTCAGGGCCGGTGGACGCCGGTCATGCCGTCGATCGTCAAGAACGATCCTTACTGGCTCGACCCCGCCGACCCGCACGTTCCCGTGGCGACGCGCCAGGGCCTGGAAACCCCCACCATCCCGGCCTGGCAGATCTACAACCCGGCCTACGCGCAAGTGGTTTCGGAACAGGTTTGGCCATTGGCAGAGGCCGGCGTGACGCAGAAGGGGATGACCGCCGAACAAGCGGTGGACGAGGCGATCAAACGGATCAAAGTCATTTTCGAGCGGTATACGATCCGCTGAACCACGGCGTCGCACCGCCATCTTGCCAGGTCCCCGGAACCCCGCCATGACCCTCTCCAACACAGAGGAGACGCCCCATGACCGACCGCCCCTTCACCCAGGCCGACCTCGACGTGCTGGCCCAGTGGGACACGCCGACGATCTGCAACGGATTGGAAATCACAAACCCGGAGCGCCGCCGCTTCGGCTTTACGGTCGAACCCATGGTCTGCATCGACCATAAGGCGAAACCCATCGTCGGTCTGGCGCGCGTCGGTATGATCCGTTCCACCGAAGTGCCGCGCGGCAAGGTCACCGATCGCGCCGATTGGTACGACTACGTCCACGCCACCGATTTCCCGACCATCGCCGTCCTGCAGGACATCGACGGCCAACCCGGATATGGCGCCTATTGGGGCGAGGTTCAGTCCACCGTCCATAAAGCCCTCGGCGCCATCGGTTGCGTCACCAACGGATCCTTCCGCGACCTCGACGCCTGGGCACCCGGCTTCCAGATGGTCGGCGGACGGATCGGGCCGAGCCACGCGCATGTCCACATGGTCACCTTCGGCCAGCCGGTGAACGTTTTCGGCATGCAGGCGGGACACGACGACGTGATCCACGCCGACTTCCACGGCGCGGTGGTGATCCCGGCCGACGCCGTGCGCAAACTACCCGGCGCGATCGACTTGATTTCCCGGCGCGAGAAAGTCATTCTGGATGTGTGCCGCGACCCGAGCTTCACGCCCGCGAAACTCCGCGACGCCCTGAAACGGTCCGGCGAAATTCATTGATCCAACAGGGGTAACGGCGATGCCCAACTATCAATACGAGTGCGAAAACTGCGGCCCCTTCGTCGAATATCGTCCGATGGCGGAATTCGAACTGCCACAGCCTTGCCCCGACTGCACCGAACCATCGCCGCGCCTGCTGACCTGCCCGGCTTTGTCGGGCGGCGCGGTGGAGAATACCGGCATGTCCGCCGCGGCCGCGCATTCCGGCGGCTGCGCCTGCTGCGCCGGACCGCGCAATTGGAGCGCCGAAGCCGTTTAAACACACTCCCGCCATCCCTTTATGGGATGGCGGTTGACGGACCCCGGCGCGTGACACGCCGCCGCTTCGCATGACACACTGAACGCCACGATAACGCCGGACAGCGGCGAAGGAGGCGGAAATGCGGCGATGGTTCCCGGTTGGCCTGGCGATCTGCCTGTCCCTGAGCATGCCCGTTATTGCCGCCGAGACTCCGAAGCGCGGCGGCATTCTGACTTTCATGATCCCGGCGGATTCACCGCCAAGTTTCGACGGGCATCGCGAGTCCACTTTCGCGACGATCCACGCGATGGCACCGTTTTACAGCGTATTGATCCGCGCGAACCCGGACAATCCGGCGGCGACGGCCGAATTCGCCTGCGATGTTTGCACGGACATTCCCGCGCCCACCGACGCTGGCCTGACCTATATGTTTCAAATCCGCGGCGACGTCCGGTTTCACGACGGCGTCCCGATGACCGCTTACGACGTCGCGGCAAGCTGGAACAAGATCGTCGCGCCGCAGGATGGAATCATCAGCGCACGGCGCGGTTATTATTCCATGGTGGAAAAAATCGAGGCGCCGGACGCGAAAACAATTGTCTTCCGGTTGAAATTCGCGACCGCCGCGTTCATCCCCGCGCTCGCCGATCCCTATGCCTTTATTTACAAGAAGGACATTCTGGATCGCGACCCGCATTGGTACGAAAAGAATGTCATGGGTTCCGGTCCGTTCCGGTTCAAGGATTACGAAGCAGGACAGTCGCTGTCTGGCACGCGGAACGCCGATTATTACCGGCCAGGTTTGCCGTACCTCGATGGTTTCGTGGGAATTTTCGCAGACAAACAATCCGTCCGTGTCGCCGCGATCCGAGGAGACCGCGCGGCGATCGAATTTCGTGGCTTTCCACCGGCGACGCGCGACGAACTGATGGCCGCTTTGGGCGACAAGCTGACCGTGCAGGAAAGCGACTGGAATTGCGGCGCACTGATCACGCCAAATCATAAGCGGAAGCCGTTCGACGATGCGCGGGTGCGCCGGGCGCTGACTCTGGCGATCGACCGGTGGAACGGCGCACCAACCTTGTCGCGGATCACCATCGGCAAAACCGTGGGGGGCGTGGTGTTTCCCGGCTCCGCACTGGCCGCGACGCGTGCGGAACTGGAACAACTTGCGGGATACTGGCCCGACATCGAAAAATCCCGGGCCGAAGCGCGCCGCCTGCTGAAAGAGGCTGGTGCGGAAGGCCTGACATTCGAACTCCTCAACCGCAATATCGATCAACCCTATAAATTCAATGCCACCTGGGCGATCGACGAGTGGAGCAAGATCGGCGTTAAAGCCACGCAGCGCGTGATGTCGACCGGCCCGTATAACGAGGCCCTGCGGCGTGGCGACTTCGCGGTCGCAGTCGATGGCGACTGCCAGACGATCGTAAACCCGCTGCTCGATGGCACCAAATATTTGCCGCACAGCGTGTCCGATGCCAATTACGGCAATTACGACGATCCGGAGGAAATCGAGATTTACGACCGGATGTTGCGCGAAACCGATTTCGCGCGGCAAAGGGCACTGATGCGCCAGTTCGAAAAGCGCGTCCTGGATGTCGAAGCGCACGAGATGTTCCTGCTATGGCGCTACCGCATCGTGCCCTATCGGAGTTACGTCAAAGGCTTCAAAATCAGCCCCAGCCATTACGTCAACCAGGACCTCGCTGGGATCTGGCTGGACAAATAAAACCGATCGGACGAACGATTGACTCTTGGCGAAACCTCCCCCCACGTCATGGCCCGATCCGGTCATCGGGCGCGGCACGGTGGTAGGACCGGAGGCACCTCCCGCGAGTGTGTACCGCTCCCGATGGCCCGCTCGAGGGCGTGCCATGCCGCAGCGAGGACCGAGCGATAGGTGAATCGTTCGGATGGATAATGTAAAACCGACAAGGAGCCAAACGCCATGATGATCGCCGACGCGCAAATTCATATCTGGGCGAAAGGCACGCCATCCGCGCATCACCGCCAGACGCCGTATTCCGCGGTGCAGGCCATCGCGGACATGGACGCCGCGGGCATCGATCGTGCGTCGATCCATCCGGTGATGTGGGACCCAGATTCGAACGAACTGGCGGTAGAGGCCGTGCAGGCCCATCCCGGCCGCTTCGCGATCATGGGCTGGTTCTATCTGGATCGCCCGGAAAGCCGGGGCCTCATCGATACCTGGATACAGCGGCCGGGCATGAAGGGACTGCGATTTTACTTCAGCCAACCGCACGAACAATCCTGGGCGACCGACGGCACCATGGACTGGCTCTGGCCGGCCGCCGAGCGTCTTGGCATTCCCGTATCCCTCGCCGCCTCGCATTTTCTGCCAACCGTCGGCGAAATCGCCGAACGCCACCCCGGTCTGAAGCTGATCGTGGACCACATGGGCGTGCCACGGGCATCGACGGGACCGTCCGCCTACCGCAACCTCCCCCAGTTGCTGGCGTTGGCAAAGCATCCGAACGTCGCGGTCAAGGCGACCGGACAGGCGGGTTATGCCGAGGACGGTTACCCGTTCCCCGGCATCCACGAACCGTTACGGAAGGTTTTCGACGCCTTCGGCCCACGCCGTATGTTCTGGGGCACCGACATCACCCGTATGTCCTGCACCTGGCGCCAATGCGTGACCCTGTTCACGGAAGAACTGCCCTGGTTGACCGGCACGGACCTCGATCTGGTCATGGGGCGCGCTTACTGCGACTGGATCGGCTGGAAATAACCAGCCGATCCATGGCGCTTTCTCGACAGGGGGGTGCCGGATCGAACGTCAGGCATCGCCGTTACGGCGTGACTTGGCGCGGCGTTTTTCGACGAAGGCGCCCATCAGGCGTTTCGTTTCCGGGGTCCCGTGCGCGGCGGCGACGGCGCGAATGCCCTGTTGCACCGCGTCGGCGATCGACATCCGTTCCCAATCGCGCATCAGTTCTTTTTGGGCCCGGATGGCGTTGGGGCCGGCGGAGATGATGGCGGCCACCCAGTCTTCCACAGCGGCATCCAGCTCCGCGGGCGGAACGATCCGCTCCACGAGGTGACAGTTCGCCGCCTCCCGCGCGTCGATATGCCGTCCCGTGTAAACAAGTTCGCGGGTTTTGCCCCAGCCGATCAGTTGCGGCAGCAAACAGGCTTCCATGCCGGAGGGAAGACCGAACAGCACCTCCGGCATGCCGAACAGCGCGGTATCGGCGGCGGCCCGCATGTCGCAGGACGCCGCGATTTCCAGACCTGCGCCGAAGCAATACCCGTTGACGCGGGCGATAACGGGCACCGGGCAACGCCGGATCGCTTCGCACACGCGATGGGTCAATGCCGGACCTTCGGCGGCATGGCCATGCTCGAATGTAGACATTTCCGCAACATCGGCGCCGCTGATGAAGGAGCGGTCGCCCGCCCCTGTCAGCACGGCAGCCCGCAGGTCAGGAATGGCGGCGATTTTTTCGAAAGCCTCCGCCAGTTCCCGCTTGCCCGGATTGCCCAACGCGTTGCGATTCACGGCGTTGTCCACCGTAACGACCGCGACGCCGCGTGCATCCGTTTCGGACCGGATGAGACTCATTTGCGGTTGCGCAGCACCGCTGCCTTGATCAGCGGCATGCGATCGTTGCCGAAATACATATCGGTTTTGCCCACGAAGATGGTGGGCGAGCCAAAGCCGCCGCGGTCGATCAGTTCCTGCGTGTTGTCGCGCAGCTTGTCCTTGTTCGGCTGCGCCGCGATGGCTGCGGCGAATTCTGCGGGATCGACCCCGGCCTTGGCGCAAATGCCGGCCAGTACGTCGTCCTTCGAAATATCGAGATCGTCGCCCCAATAGGCGTCGAACCCCGCCAACATGAAGGCCTCCAACTTATCGGTGCCTTCCAGCCAGCAGCATCCCCGCATGATCTTGACGCTGTTCACCGGAAACACGGTGGGCCGGTAATGCATCCGCAATCCCAGATACGCCGCCCAATCCGTCTGGTCTTTCTTGCTGTAGGCAGCCTTGGGCACCACCGGCTTTTCCCGGGAGTTATGCACGCTTGGGTTGACCGCGTTGAACACGCCACCGACCAGATGCGGCCGGAAATCGATCGTCACGCCGATTTCCTTCCTTAACTCCAGCAGGCTGTGGACCGCGAAATAGGTCCAGGGGCTGGAGCAATCGAAGAAACATTCCACTTCAGACATAATCGGACTCCTTGTCTTTGTTCAAACTTTTGAGTGTGTCCCGCGCCGAGGTTTCGGGCCGCGCGGGGGCTGGATTAAACGGCGGCCATTCCTGCCCCGGCTTGACCGGGCCGCCTGCCCGCCTGGGACTCGTTGGAAGGCCACCGTTCATGTTTTCGCCGTAGGCGGCGTGAGTGCCGCATCCGATCGTCCGGTCGAGCACGGCCATGACGAGACAGAGAGAAGCCTCGCCTTGGATCTGCGCGCCGCCATTCGTCGCGGCTTTGGGGGAAAGCCGCCTCAGGCCTCGACTACGGGACGGGCGCGCTGATTGTACAGCATTTTCACCCGGCGGTGCTTTTCCTCCTGCGACAAGGTGGAAGGATCGTTCTGCATGTCCGCACCCACGGCCATACCGCGTTGCACACCTGGGCGAGCGCCCAGTTCCTCGAACCAGCGCTTGAAGTATTTGAATTCCTCGATGTCCTGGCCTTGGAACTTCCAGTTCAGCGTCCAGGGATAGCAGATCATGTCGGCGATCGTGTACGTGTCGCCCGCGAGATAGCGGCTTTTATACAGGCGATTGTTCAGAACGCCATACATACGGTTCACCTCGTCGGTGAAGCGGGTGATGGCATAGGACTGATCGCCCTTGCTCGCGTCCAGGCGGCGGAAATGGCCGCACTCACCGGATTTCGGCCCTTGGTTGGCCATCTGCCAGATCAACCATTCCTGCACTGCGTGCTTACCTCGGAGGTCCTGCGGATAAAACTTCCCAACCTTCTCCGCGAGATACATCATGATCGCGCCCGATTCGAAAATCGCCAGCGGCGCGCCACCATCGGCGGGGGCGCGATCGACGAGGGTCGGCATCCGGTGATTGGGGTTCATCGCCAGGAATTCCGGCGTGAACTGATCGCCGGCGCCGATGTTGCAGGGCACGATATTATAGGGAATGCCAGCCTCTTCCAGCAAGATCGT
>JAYWAX010000027.1:0-2635 GCA_043782125.1 Acetobacteraceae bacterium
CATGAATGGGCGGACGAGTCGTTCGACCGGATGATCGGGGTGAATTTGAAGGGCGTCTGGCTGTGCATGAAGCATGAGATCGTGCAGATGCTGGCGCAAGGAAGCGGGCGGATCGTGAACACGGGGTCCATCGCCGGATTGATCGGGCTGCCGACGTCGTCGGCTTATGTCGCGGCGAAGCATGGCGTTCTCGGCCTGACGAAGACGGCGGCGATTGAATATGCGCAGGACAATATCCGGGTGAACGCGGTGTGTCCCGGTTATATTGAAACCAAAATGACCGAAGACACGATGCGCCGGCGCGGCGAGCAGTTGATGGATCAGGTGCCCTTCCGCCGTATGGGCCGGCCGGAGGAAATCGGGGAAATGGTGCTGTTCCTGTGCAGCGACCGCAGTTCTTACGTCAGCGGCGCGTGTTACAACGTCGATGGCGGATATATGGCGATCTGAGGGGTCTGCGGACATGAACGAAACCACTCGAATCGGAACCGATCTGCACGCGCTGGTCGCGGACGAAGCGCTGCTGGACATGGCGCTGGAAGGCGCCGACATCGCGCCGTTGCTGATGGTGCTGGTGCATCTCAGTGGCGAGGAACAATGGCTGGACGAGGTTGGCGCGCATATTAACGGACCCTGGAATTTCCAGGAATCCGTGCCCGCAGAGCTGAAACAGCGCGTGCGAATCAGGGTGAAGGAGGTTCTGCGGGATTATTCGCTCAGCGGACGGGCGTTGCCGGCGGAACCGCCCGCCGGTTTGCTGCGGAAAATGCTGGCCGCGGGTGTCGGCGGGCCGGTGCCAGAAGAATACATGCCAATGATCGTCGAGGAGACGATGCTCGACGACCAGGACCCGAAAACGGTGCACTGGCGATCGCGGCCCGCGGCGGAGGTTCTGGCGGCGTTCCGTGTCGCGATCGTGGGCGCCGGGGTGTCCGGTCTGTGCATGGCGATCAAGATGCAGGAAGCCGGCATTCCGTTCGTCATTTACGAAAAGAACAAGACCGTTGGCGGCACCTGGTTGGAAAATTCGTATCCCGGCTGCGGGGTCGATACGCCCAACCATTTTTACTCGCTGTCGTTCGAGCCGAACCACGATTGGCCCGACCATTTTTCCAAGCGCGACGAGTTGTGGCAGTATCTGGAACGGCTGGCGGATCAATACGGCATTCGCCGCCATATTCGTTTCGAGACCGAAGTCGTGTCTGCGATTTACGACGAAACGCGCGCGGTCTGGCGTGTGACCACGCGGGATGCGTCCGGGCGCGAGGAGGCGGGCGACGTCAACGCCTTCATCACCGCGGTTGGGGCGTTGAACCGCCCATCGGTTCCGGATTTTCCGGGGCTGAAGGACTTCCAGGGGCCGGCGTTTCACACCGCGCAATGGGATCATTCCGTCGATCTTAAGGGCAAGCGCGTCGCCATGATCGGCACCGGCGCGTCGGGGATGCAGGTTGGGCCGTCAATTGCCCCCGATGTTGCGCATCTCACGATATTCCAGCGTTCCGCGCACTGGGCTGTCCACAACGCAAATTATCACAAGCCGGTCAGCGCCGGAAAACGGGCGGCGATGAAATCGATCCCGTTCTATGCGAAGTGGTACCGGTTCCAGTTGCTGTGGGCGTCGTCGGATGGGCTGCATCCGTCGCTGCATGTCGATCCCGCATGGGACAAGCCGGACCAGTCGTTGAACGCGACGAACCAGAAATTCCGCGACGACATCATCGCTTATATCCGCGAGCAGGTGAATGGCGACGAGGCGCTGCTGGCCAAGGCGGTGCCGCCATATCCACCTTATGGCAAGCGGATGTTGCGCGATAATTACTGGTATAAAATGCTGACCCGCGGCAATGTCGAACTGGTGAACGATCCGATCGCGCGGATCGAGGCCAACGGCGTAACGACGAAAGCCGGCAACACGTATCCGGCCGATGTCCTGGTCCTGGCGACCGGGTTCGACGCGCAACGGATGCTCGCGCCGATGGAAATCGCGGGTAAAGGCGGGCAGACCATTCGCGATGTCTGGGGCGACGACAATCCGCGCGCGTTTCTGGGTATCGCTGCGCCTGGATTTCCGAATCTGTTCATGCTGTACGGGCCCGGAACGAATCTGGCGCACGGCGGCAGCGCGATTTATCACACCGAATGCCAGGTGCGGTACATCATGCAATGCCTTCGCGAGTTGCTGGAAACCGGCACGAAAGCGATGGAGGTCAAACAGGACCCGCACGACCGGTTCAACGAATATCTGGACGAAACCCACGCGAAAATGGTGTGGGCGCATCGCGGGGTCGGTAACTGGTACAAGAATAAACATGGGCGCGTGGTGACGAACTCGCCGTTCCGGCTGATCGATTATCGCGCGATGACGGAGAAGCTGGACTGTAACGACTACGTCATGGCTTGAAGGGCCGGAGGCGGGGGAGGCATTGGGGCGCTGCCCCAAGCCCCGCGAGGGCTTTGCCCTTTGAACCCACCAGGGACACGGTCCCTGGACCGCGATCGGTTGGGGAGGATGAGAAAGGGGGCCTACAACGGACGTTGCAACCTCACCGATGGCCCCCTTTCTCATCCTCCCCAATAAATGGCATCCAAGGCCCAGCCTTGGCGGGATCGAAGGGCAGCGCCCTCGCGGGGT
>JAYWAX010000028.1:0-7317 GCA_043782125.1 Acetobacteraceae bacterium
TGCCCAGCGCCAGCGAGGAGTCCCTGGGCAGCGGGCTGGTAACGCCCAGACGGGCGGCGGTGGCGGCGACGGGGCGGGGACCGCCGAAACGTTGCATCAGGCGCACCGAGACGGTGTTGACGGAATGGGCCAACGCCTCGTCCAGAGTGATTTCGCCGCGGTAATCGCGCTCGAAGTTCTCCGGCTGCCAGTTGCCGATCCGGATCGGCGCGTCGACGATCGTGTCGGCGGGGGTCATGCCGTTTTCCAGCGCGGTCAGCCAGACGAAGGGCTTGAACGCGGAGCCCGGCTGGCGATGGGCGTTGACGGCGCGGTTGAAATTGCTCTCGCGATAATCTCGCCCGCCCGCCATGGCCCGCACGGCGCCGGTCGCGGCATCCACCACCACCACCGCCCCCTGCTCCACATGCGCCCCCACCCCTGGGCCGTCCAGCATGCCGGTCAGAGCTGTTTCAACCGCAAGTTGTAACCGTAGGTCGAGCGTCGTGCGGATGACGGCGTCGCGGTCCGGCGGGATCACGGACTGGACCTGATCGGACGCCCAATCGGCGAACCAGGCCCCGGCCTGACGGGTCGCGGGCGGGAAGACGATTTTCGCCGCCTCGGCCTTGGCGCGCTCCGGCGCGATCGCCCCGGTTTCGACCATGGCGGTCAAAACTTCTTTCGCCCGCGCGGTCGCGGCAGACGGATTGGCGCGCGGATTGAACCGCGACGGCGCCCGCGGCAGACCCGCCAGCATCGCCGCCTGCCAGAGCGTCACCTTGCGGGCCGACGTGCCAAAATACATCCGCGCGGCGGCGTCCACGCCCCAGGTGCCCGCGCCGAGATAGACTCGATTGAGGTAGATTTCGAGAATCTCGTTTTTGGTGAAGGTGCGCTCCAGCCAGATCGTCAGCACCAATTCGCGGATTTTGCGTCGCAGGGTGCGCTCGTTGGTCAGAAACAGGGTCTTGGCGACCTGCTGGGTGATGGACGACCCGCCCTGCGCCAGGCGGCCCGTGGTCAGATCGACCCAGATCGCGCGGGTGACACCGATCGGGTCGATGCCCCAATGACTGAAGAAACGCCGGTCCTCGACCGCGATCAGGGCGGCCGGCAGTTCCGGGGGCATGTCGGCCAGGCGCAGGGGCTCGCCGACGAGATCGCCAAAGGTCGCGATGGTCTGCCCATTACGGTCCTGCACGACCAGAGCGGGCCGGCGGGTCGCGTCCATGGCCGATTCCGGGCGCGGCAGGTCATGCGCGGCCCATACGACGATGGCGGCAAGGCCAACGAAGCCCGCCAAAGCGAGGAAGCCAAAGACGCGGAACACCCAGCGCGAGAATGCGCGGGTTTGCTTCGGTGGCGGCGCGGCGCGCGCGCGCGTCTGTGCCGCCCGGACGGGCTTCGAGGAAATTTGCGAAACCAGCGACGTGGGTCTGCGCGGCATGGGGCATCCGGGAAACGATGCGCGACATTAACACGATTTCGGGCCGCGCGCGGTTGCCCGGCTTTCGCACGCCCGGCACAGTCCCCCAACCCGCGATGAGGAGGATTGCATGCAAGGCCTGTTCCTGGACGCCGTCGACGACCTGGCATCGGTCTTCCACCGCGTCGCCCAACCCGACGATCCGCCCGTTCGCGTCAACGAACAGGACGACATCCCGCCCGAGGCATTGCCCGGGCTTTTGGCCGGGTACGACTTCGTTCTGAACGATCACACGCGGCTGCCGACGGACGCCATGCGCCTGTGTAAGGACCTGAAGCACGTGATTTTTCTGGGCACCGGTGCCCGGAGTTACATGCACCCGGAGGAACTCGCGGCGCTTGGAATCCAGGTCCATATTATCAAGGGATACGGCGACACGGCGGTGGCGGAGCACGCAATCGCACTGATGTGGGCGGCGGCGCGGGGGCTGGCGGGTATGGATCGCGGCATGCGCGCGGGACAATGGTTGCGCACCGAGGGGATGGAACTGACTGGCAAAACGATTGGCCTGATCGGGTTCGGCGGCATCGCGGCGGAGGTGGCGCGGATCGCGCGCGGGTCGGGGATGCGCGTCATGGCCTGGAACCGGACGCCCCGGACGGCGGCGGGCGTGACGTTCGCCGATCTGGACGCGGTGCTGGCGGCGAGCGACGTGGTGTCGGTGCATCTGTTGCTGAACGACGAAACCCGAGGCTTGCTGAGCGCGGAACGAATCCACAGGATCAAGCCAGGCGCGCTGTTCGTGAACACGGCGCGGGCAGCCGTGGTGGACGAGGCGGCGATGATCGCGGCCTTGCGGTCTGGGCATCTGCGGCACGCCGGACTGGACGTTTTCGATCTGGAGCCGCTGCCGGAGGGGCATGTACTGACGACGCTGCCGAATGTGACGCTTTCGGCGCACAGCGCGTTCCGGACACCGGAGGCGAGCGATAAATTGTTGCGTATGGCGATGGATATCGCGCGCGGGCTGGCGGGGTAGGGGAATTGGCGGCCGCCGGGTTTTCCGCGATCTGGCCTTCATGGACGCGGGATTCCGGGGATTTCATTTGGAGTTCAAAATAAATGCCTCGATGATTTGTTCACCGTGGTCCGGCGACAATCCGGTTCCGCGTCATGCTGTCCTGGAGGGCGTTCGCGATTCTTTCGACAACGCCCGCCCAATCGCCCGGCGTGGTCTGCCGGAAAATCCGCATCGACGGATACCAGGCGCTGGTCTCGCCATCGCCCCAGCGCCAATCGGTATCGAACCGGTTCAGCAACCAAACCGGTTTTCCCAGCGCGCCCGCCAGATGCGCGACCGACGTGTCCACGGAAATGACCAGGTCCAATGCCTCAATCAGCGCCGCGGTTTCGGCGAAGCTGGTCAGATCCTGCGTCCAATCGTGGAACGCCACGCCCGGCAAAGGCGCGTCGCCGACCTGAAGCGACACGAAGCTCGCGGTCTCGATCCGGGACAAGGGCGTCAGGGCGCCTTCCGGCAACGAACGGCGGCGGTCGGTGGCGCCCAGAGAGGCGGTTCCCAGGCGGGGGTTGCCAGCCCAGACGAGGCCGATGCGGGGACCGGGAAGTGGCGAAACCCGGTCTCGCCAGTGGGCCACACGGGCGGGATCGGCGCGTAAATAAGCCGTGGCGGCGGGAATCGTTTCGGGTCTCGTGCCGAATAACAAAGGCAATGACATCAACGGATATTGCACGGCGTTGGCGGGCATCTTGTCGTTGACGGTCAGGATCGATACGCCGGGCAGCGTCGCAAGCAGGGTTCGTAACGAACCCGGCACAGTCAGAAACACCGGCCCGCCGGCGCGTTCGGCCGCCAAGGGCGCGTAGCGGCAGAATTGGATGACATCGCCAAGCCCCTGTTCGTGGCGCAGCAACAGCGGGCGGCCGTTCAGCGGTTCGCCGTTCCAGGGGTTGGCGATGGCGGGACGGCCCGTGCGATATTCGTGCTCGCTCCAGGCTTCCGGCCATTGGCCCGCGCGAAGCAGCGTATAGGCGAGGTTCACGTGGTAACCCGCGCCGTCCGGGCAAACGCCGATGGCGGCGCGGTGCAGGCGGATGGCAGCGTCGATATCTCCGGCGGCGCCAAGCGCGTTGCCAAGCGCCGTGATGGTGTCGGCGTGATCCGGCGCCATGGACAAGGCTTCGCGCAGTCGCGCGGTAGCATCGTCGAAGTGGCCCGCGGCGTGCAAGGCAAGGCCGAGGCGCAGGCGGAGCGGATGGGAAGCGGGCGCAGTTTTCACGGCTTGCGCGGCGTAACGAACCGCGATGTCCGGGCGGCCGAGAATCAGCATCGTAATGGACAAATTACCAAGCGCGCCCGCGTGATGCGGCTGAATGGCGAGGGTTTGGCGGAAACCGGTGGCGGCGGCGCGATAATCCGCGCGGCGATACCGATCGTTCGCAAACGCGAATGTTCCGTCTTCGGGCGCACCTTCGGTCATCGCGGCCAGTTCGGCGAGGATGGACATTTCGGTACCGCACGGAATCTGGCGGACGGTGGGATACCAAACATTGTCCTCCCGGCCTGGCAGCCAGGGCCAGCGTGGCGCGGCGGACAGGAAAACCCAAACCGGGCGGCCAAGGGCTGCCGCAAGATGGGCGATCGCGTTGCCGTCCGCGACGATCAGGTCCAGATGGGCGAGCAAACCGGCGACAGCGGTCAGGTCGTCGAAGCCGGCAGTCCAGTCATGGACGCCGTCCGCGGTGGCCTGGCCCAGACGAATAATATCCACGCCTGGCAGCCGGGTCAGCGCCGTCAGGAGGCCGGGATCGTCGAAGGCGACGCCAACGCGGAGGCCACGTAAACGGGTGACTTTAGGAGACCAGGATTCGATGACCGGCAGCGGTGGCTGGGGGCAAAGGTCCTGGTCCGGGACGGTGCCGGGACGGGCACGGAACAAAGATGGTAGCAGCGCCAGCTTGCAGTGTTGATGGTGCGCGGGCCGCGCTGTGGTGGCGATCGCGGCATGCGGCGAACCGGCCATCAGGCGTTGCAGCTCCGGCGGAACCGCCAGCACGATGCGGGCGCGCGACCGGCGTGCGGCTTCCGGCACATAGCGGCCATAAAGCATGACATCCTCGACATTGTCCGCATGGAGGAGCAGGGTTTGGTTTTCCATCGCCTCGCCGTTCCAGTGCGGCGCTGTCTGGCGATGACGCCAGCTCCATTCCGGCCATGCCGCGTTCCAGCGATTGCCGAGCAACAGGCATAAGCCGAGAGTTTCATGCGCTTCGGGGTTGTCCGGCTCGGCGGCGATGGCGCGGCGGGCGTCGTCTTCCGCCTGTGCGGCGCGTCCTGCGGCGAGGCTGGCGCGGGCGCGGACCAGAAGATGGCGGGCAGCGGGCGGTTGGTGTAGCGCGGTGGCCAGAGCGGCCATGGGCGCGGTCCAGTCGCCGGGACTCGTTTGGCGGAAAATCCGCATGCTGGGATACCAGGGGGATGTGTCGCCGGAAAAAGCCCAGCGCCAATCGGTGTCGAAACGATTAAGCATAAAGACAGGCTTGTCGAGTGCGCCCGCCAGATGGGCGACGGACGTATCGACGGTCACGACCATGTCCAGGCCTGCGATCAGGGCGGCGGTGTCCGAAAAGTCGTGCAATTCCCCGGTCCAATCGATCAGGGTCATGCCTGCCGGCGGCATGCGCGCCTGAATGGCGGCAGGTCCTTTCTGCAAAGAGACGAATGTCGCACCGGTCAGGGACGCGAAAGCGGATAACGGCAACGATCGACGGCGGTCGAGCAAGACTGTCGTGCCCAGACCGGGACTGCCGGCCCAGACGAGCCCGATTTTCGGGCCGGGAAGGTTTTCAACGCGGGCGCGCCAGCGATCCACCGCGACGGGATCGGGTTGCAGGTAGGGGACCGCCCCGGCATCCTCCGGTTCGGGCAGGGCCAGCAGGCGCGGCAGGCTCATCAGCGCGCATTCGGCGTCGAAGACGGGCATCGCGTCGCCCTCGGTCAGGACATGGGCGACGCCCGGCAGGCCGATCAGCAGGCGGCGCAGAGCGGGTTGCACGATGGCGACGACGATGGCGCGGCGGGCGGCGATGGGCAGATATCTGGCGAACTGGATGGTGTCGCCAAGACCTTGCTCGGCGCGGACCAGCAGGACTTTTCCGGGCATGGGAACGCCGTCCCACTCGGCCAGGGGCTTGCCGTTTACCAGATGCGACGCGGTGTGCAAGCGCCAGCGATAGGCTTGCCAGCCTTCCTTCATGCGCCCAGAGGTCAGCAGGGCCAGGCCCAGATTATGATGGGCTTCGGCGTAATTGGGGCGTTCCTGAATGGCGCGGCGGAAACTGGCGATCGCGGCGTCAACCTGTCCCATGGCGAGCAGGCAATTGCCGATGTTATTGAGAATGGCGGGTTCGCGCGGCAGGCGGGCTAGCGCTTGTTCATAAATGGCCAGCGCATCCGGGAAGGCGCCGGTTGCGCGCAGGGCGCGGCCAAGATCGACCAATAACGGCGGGTCATCCGCAGCACGCGAAACCAGGGCACGATAGATCGGCACAGCTTCTTCCGCGCGTCCCGACAAGAACAGCGATTTCGCGAGATCGGCGGCCACCTTTGGATCGGACGGCGCGAGTCTGGCCGCCCGCGCCAGGCACGCAAATGCCTCCTGGGCGCGATCGGCGGCGAGATGCGCCCGCCCTTTTTCGTGCCAGGCCGTGGCCTCGTTCAAGTTCCGGTCAGCCCGCGCCGGGAACCGCCGAGTGCGGCGGAAGTCATTTCTATATCGTCACGATACATGTGCGGTCTCCGTTACCGGGCGGCGATCATCCGCGGCGCAGGACAAACAACCCCTGTTCCCCGAACAAATTGGCCAGCCGCGGAAACCGCCGCCACGGCGCGCGGCGGCCTTCGTCATCGACGGCGAACCATTGTTCCACGACATAGTTTTCCTCCTCGCACAGCGCGAAAAAATCCCGGATGGTGCAAGGATGGATATTCGGGGTTTCGTACCAGTGACGGGACCAGGTGGCGGTCATCGGCATGCGCCCGGTCGCCAGCAACTGCCAGCGCAGCCGCCAGTGACCGAAATTCGGGAAACTGACGACGGCGCGTGTGCCAATACGCAACATTTGTGCCAGCACCATCCGCGGCCGCTCCACGGCTTGCAAAGTGCGCGACAGCACCACGTAATCGAAGGCGCCGTCGGGGTAATGCGCGAGATCGGTGTCCGCGTCGCCATGCATCACCGGCAGCCCATGCGCGACCGCTTGCGTGACCTCGACCATGTCGATCTCGATACCGCGGGCGTCGCAGCCTTTTTCCTGATACAGCCGCTCGATCAGCGTGCCATCGCCGCAGCCGATATCCAGCACGCGCGACCCAGGTTTGATCATGCCCGCGATCAGCGCGAGATCGAGGCGCATGTTCTTCGCCACGAACTGGACGGCGTCGAGCGGGCTCATTCCTGCGCCGCCAGACGGGCCGCCTGGTCCTCGGCGGTCAGCGCATCGATAAATTCGTCGAGGTCGCCCGCCATGACGCGTTCGATTTTGTACAATGTCAGATTGACCCGGTGATCGCTCACGCGCCCCTGGGGAAAGTTATAGGTTCTGATACGCTCGCTGCGATCGCCAGTGCCGACCTGGGATTTTCGATCGGCGGCCCGGGTCGCGTGCAGCGACACACGTTGCTGTTCGTACATTCGCGCCCGGAGAATTTTCATCGCCTTGGCGCGGTTCTTGTGCTGGCTCCTTTCCTCCTGCATCGCCACGACGATGCCAGTGGGAAGATGCGTGATTCGCACAGCGCTTTCGGTCTTGTTCACGTGCTGCCCACCGGCCCCGGACGCGCGGTAGACATCGATCCGCAAATCGCCCTCGTCGATCTGGACATCGAC